>JAKEHF010000149.1 GCA_022615295.1 Actinomycetota bacterium
GAGAAGGCTGACCATGTCCTCGCCCTCTGAGCCCAACCTGCGCGGCTGGAATCTGTTCACTGAGGCCTCTCGCATCGCCCTCGCCCTCCCGGTCACGAGCGGGGTCACCGTCCTCATCGTCGCCTCGGTTTGCGGGCTCATTCTCGCCACCACCGGCCAAACCGCCCGCACGGAAGCGGATGTATTGGGGCGGATAGACCAAGCTGGCACTCGTCTCATCTCGATAATCGACGACCAAGGCACCGCAGGACTCACCCCGGCCGCAGTGGAACGCATCGGGCGATTATCCACCGTGGAGTGGGTGATAGGCCTTGGCTATGCCACCGACGCCAGGAACACAGCGGTCGGTCACGGAGGTACCCCTGCCCCCGTCCGGCACTGGTGGGGGGACCTCCCCGACGAGGTGGTGATCAACGGCCGGCAACCACAATCCGGGGAAGCCTTGGTCGGGGATGAGGCACAGAAGATCCTCGGTTTTGAGCTACCGGTGGGGTCGGTCGACATCGGGGATCACCAGCTCGCGGTGGTGGGTGGTTTCGCCTCCACCGAGGCTTTGGGATTTCTCAGCACGGGCCTCCTCGCCAAGCTCGAGGACATGGGAGGTGCTCGACTTCGGTCGATCCACGTCCTCGCTACATCGCCGGCCAATGTCGAGCCCCTGACCTTCGCCGTCATGGAATTGCTGGGAGTGGGCGACCGCACCTCGGTCAGGTTCGAAACCTCGCAGACACTTGCCGACGTCCGGGCCGCCGTTGCAGGTGAGCTGGGCCGGTACAGCCGTGTGCTCGTCCTCGTCGCCCTGGGCGTCGGCTTGATCCTCGTGGCGATGGTCGTTTATGTGTCGGTCACCTTGCGGCGTCAAGACTTCGGAAGACGGCGGGCCCTTGGCGCCACCCGTGCCGCCATCATCAGCCTCATCGCGCTGCAGAACGCCCTGATCGGACTTGGCGGGGTAGCGCTCGGAGTCCTCGTTGGAGGTGTGGTCGTGTGGCGGCTCACCAATGACCCCCCCGACATCAGATTCGTCGCGGCCGTCACTGTCCTGACCGTCCTGACCGTCGCAGGAGCCGCTATTCCGCCAGCGATGATCGCTGCTCACCGTGACCCGGTGCGGGCTCTCAGGGTCCCGTGAGGCGATCTTCCAGGTCACCCAGACCGGGATAAGGATTCCCAGTTCAGAGACGTCTCATCGACCACCGGACGGTCCTCCCGCACGCGCGTCAAGCTCGCACCGCGGAGGGGGTGGGATTCGAACCCACGAGGAGGTGGTGACCCCCTACGGCATTTCGAGTGCCGCGCACTAGGCCGGACTATGCGACCCCTCCATGGAGTCGGTTGCGGAGGGAGAGGGATTTGAACCCTCGAGGGGGCGCAAACCCCCAACGGCATTTCCAGTGCCGCGCACTAGACCGGACTATGCGATCCCTCCGGGAGTGCCGAACCGGACCCGGTCGGCCCATAGAGGATAATGCCCGCCGGTGAGTGATCCCATTCCCCGCGATTCCTATGTGACCCCGATGCGAAGGGCCCTGGAGGCTGCCGGCGAGGCGGCGGCGGCCGGCGACGTGCCGGTGGGAGCGGTCCTCCTCGACCCTGGTGGCGTGGTGGTTGGTGTCGACCACAACCGCCGTGAGGAGCTGGGAGACCCCACCGCCCACGCCGAGATGCTGGTGATGCGGGCTCGGGCGCGGGACATCGGTGACTGGCGTCTCAACGGCCACACCCTGGTGGTGACCTTGGAACCCTGCCCCATGTGCGCCGGCGCCGCGGTCCTCTCCAGGCTGGAGCGGATCGTCTACGGCGCCGCCGATCCCAAGGCGGGGGCGGCATGGTCGCTCTACAACATCCCACAGGACCGCCGTCTCAATCACCGGGTCGATCTGGTGGAGGGTGTGCTCGCCGAGGAGTGCGGCCGGGTCCTAGCCGGCTTCTTCGCCGACCATCGCCGGTGACGGCTCGTGGAGGCGCCGATCCCAAGCCCCGTAGGCCAACGCACCGATGGTCAACGCCACCCCTACGACCCCAAAGGCCACCAGATAGCCGGACCAGTCGATGAGGAACCCCACGACGGGGGCCCCAAGCACCAGGGCGATGTCAAAGATCGAGGTGAAAATCGACATTGCCGAGCCACGCTCCGACTCCCGTGCCCGGTTGACCACCTCGCTGGAGAGGAGGGGGAAGGCCGCCCCGTGGGCCATCCCGGTGGTGAGGGCCGCCGCCACCAGGAAGGGAGTCGAGGGGGCCACCGCCATGACCCCGAGACCGGCCCCATAGAGGACTATCGCCCCCACCACCATGGGCCGATGCTGGATTCTGTCGTACAGCCGCCCCCCGAGTATCCGGGTGACCGCAGCGCATACCCCATAAGTCGCGAAGAAGAGACCGGCGGTCCCCACCTGGCGATCCTCGACGAACGTCCGGGTGAATGTGAAGAGCGACTCCAGCCCCACCGAGAAGAGCAGGGTGGCCAGCCACAGGGGGAGGAGGTTGGGCTGGACCATGGCGGCCCAAAACCCTCGTCTCGGTTGCGGGCCACGGATGGGGAGCACGGGGAGGGCCCAGAAGACGAACCAGGCGACCGTGGCGAAGACGGCCGACATGATGAAGAGCGACCGATAGCCGAAGCCGGCGATGACGACGTCGCCGAGGAAACCACCTATAGCTATCGGAAGCAGACCGGAGAGCCCATAGATGGCAAGCCCCTGGGTGCGTCGTTCGACCGGGATGGCGTCGGCGGCATAGGTGAGAACCGTGGTGAACAGCGCGATCTGAAACACGCGCTGTGCGAGGAACAACCCCCACAGATAGGGACCCCAGACCTGGGTCGTGGCGAGACCACCGATCACGACGATGTTGACGACACTGGTCACGAGGATCACGGTGCGACGATGCGTCAGGTCGAGAACACGCCCGAGAAGCGGTCTCATCAGGAGCGCGGCTGCCGCCGACGCCGCGTAGAGCACCCCGATCATCCCCTCGCTGGCGCCCAGCCTGCTGAAGTAGCCGGGGGCGTGGATCAACAGCATGAACGACAGCTCCTGAAGCAGGGCTGCCGTGAAGAGACGCGGGAAGGTCGGCCCAAACCGGTTGACCGCCATGAGTGTGTCAAGGTAACAGTCCCCGGGTAGCCTTCCTTTCCGATCGTGTAGGTGGGGCGCTAGGGGTGCCCTGAACCCGAAACCCTCTTCATGCGGGGCCAAACTCCCCGCCCGAGGGGCGCGACACGCCGGGGCAAGTCGCCCTGACGATGGAGACGTGGCGTAGATGGCCGGGTCCCATGCGGCGGAGCATCATGAACCGGGTCAGGTCTGGAAGGAAGCAGCCCTAAGTGAGACGCTCCGGGTGCTGTGGGGTCGCCCGACCGGAGCCGGCGACCGTCGTCGACGGCGTCCACCGTGTCTCGACGGCGGGGTCACGATCGGTCTGTGAAGCGTTCTGTGAAGATCTACCGGGGCTATATACGTGAAGATCTTCACGGAACGGTGACCCGGCTACTCCAGGCCCAGCTCCGCCTCGGGGGGACGCGGTCTGAGACTCGCCGATCGGATGGTGCGGGCACAGGCGTTCCAACGGAGGATGGCGTCGTCGTTGCCTTCGGGGCGAAGCTGCTCGGCCTTCTCGTAGTAGTCCATCGCCTCCCTGAAGTGATCGTAGGCGAACACCGCACCCATCCCCCTGCTCATCAACGAGCGGGCCTGTCGCTCGGAGATGATCCCGTTGTAGTAGCTCCTCTGGTACTCGTCCTTGAGCTTGACGGCGTAAGACCGGGCCACGTTAGGTGAGGAGCCACCGCCCTCGAACTCGTCGCTCATCGCAAGGATCAGGGTGATCAGGGCACGCTGGTTATCGGGATCCACGGCAAGGACATCCTGACAGATGCTCTGGGCCAGGTTGGGCTGGTTGAGCAGCCGGTAGTGCTCGGCGCGGGCAGTCGCCGCCTCCACCCCCTCGGCGGTGATCGCTTTCAGCGGGAAGGTCTCCGCCATGTCCTGATCCGACATTACAGCCGGAGGGCGGTCACGACTGCGAGGAGGGTGCCCACCGTGGCCGCACCGTAGAAGAGCCAGGCCTGTCTGCCGAGACGTCCGAACCCCAGGTCAACAAGGGCGTAGCGGAAGCGGTGGGCCCAGTGGAACAGGAATAGGAAAGTGAGACCGGCCAGGATGAGGCGGGTTACGGTGTTGCCGAGGAGGGCAGTCAGCTCCTCCCCGGTGACCCATCCTGCAGGCACCGCGATGCCGGTGATGAAGACGAGCACCGGGAGGAGCATCGCCGAGACCGTGCCACCCCCCGCAAACAGGAGCCAGAAGAGGGGGGCGCTGCGGTCCGGGCCCTCGCTCATCCCAGCACCAGCCAAAGTACTACCCCAGTGACGGCGACAAAGCCGATCGAGGCGAGCCCGGCGATCACGTCGGGCTCGATCTGGTCGTCGCCCCTCCACAGGACGACCACCTTGGGGGTGAGGGCGATCCAGGTCCCGGTGTGAAATAGGGCGAAGACCAGCACCAGAAGATGCAGCCACACGCTCAGCCGGCTGTCGAGGAACTCGATGAGGCTGGGCAGGGACCACAACCCCCAAAAGATGAGCCCGGTGTAGGCGAGCACCACCAGACTGGTCAGCTCCCGGATCATGAACTGGAAGTAGACGGGGCGTCTCAGCCACCAGGTGCGGGGGAGGGGGCGACGCCACTCGGTGCTCACTCGGCGGCCCCTCTCGGCATGACAACCGACCTGGCCCAGTCGAGGGCGGAGGAGAGCTTGAGCATCTGGATCGCCCCAGCCGGGTCGACATCCTTCGGGCACACCTGGGTGCAGGCCCCGACGTAGGTGCACTCCCAGATCCCCTCATGGGCGGTGACCACGCCGGCCCGTTCCCGGTTGCCTTGGTCACGGCTGTCCAGGTTGTAACGCTCGGCCAGGGCCAACGCCGCCGGTCCGGTGAAGGTGGTGTCGAGCCCATACACCGGACAGGCCGAGTAACACAGCATGCAGTTGATGCAGAGACTGAACCGCTTGTACTGCGCCACCTGGCCCGGGGTCTGGGAGTACTCGCCCATCTCCAGAGGCTTCTCCTCCTGCCTGATCA
>JAKEHF010000150.1 GCA_022615295.1 Actinomycetota bacterium
CTTCATATCCTGGCCGAGCGGTCGGTCGCCGCCCATCTCGGGTTGCTCCACGAGGAGGGCCGGATAGCCTGGGAGGGCGACACTGCGGTCGCGATTCCCCCTCCCCCATGAGACGACAACCGCTGAGAGTCGGTCTGGCACTCGTGGTGATGGCCACGGCCATCCCCGCCCTGGCCGTGGTCACCGAGGACGACCTCCGTGAGGCGGAGGCGGAGGTGGGACGGATCCTCGACGAGGCGCATCGGCTCGGCGACCAGGTCCAGGAGGCCTGGGGGCGTCAGGCCGCACTGGAGCACGAGATCGCCGGTCTCGAGGAGTCCATTGCCCACGCCCGCGGCCAGATCGCCGAGGTCGAGCGGAGACTGGAGACGGTCGCCGTCGAGATGTACATGACGAGCGCGAGCGGCGCCGGCCTCAACATCTTGATGACACCCGACGGCTATCACGCCGGTCTCCAGTATCTGAGCAACGTCAACGGCACCGACGAGAACCTGATCGGTCAGCTCCGCGTCTTCCGGTCCGAGGTCGAGCGTCAGACCGAGCGGCTCGCTGTGGCCTCCGCCGAGCAGAAGACCCTGGCCCAAGAGCTCGAGGAGATGGCGGCGGACCTCACGGCCGAGCTGGCCGCGGCCCAGGTGTACTACGACCGTCTGGTGGCCCAGCGGGAGGTCGAGGAGGCGGCACGCCGCGCCGTGGAAGAGGCGGCACGCCGCGCCGCGGAGGAGGCGGCTCGCACCACGACCACCCCCACCACCACGACCACGTTCACTGCAACCACCGTGGTGGCGACCACTGTCGGTGAGGACGGGACGACCACCGCCGAGCCCCCGCCCGCCGAGGAGGAGCCGGAGCCGGGTGGGGTCTGCCCGGTGGCCGGGGCAGTCACCTTCACCGACACCTGGGGCGCCCCACGCTCCGGGGGCCGGGTCCATCTGGGAGTCGACATGATCGCCGCCAGGGGCACCCCGGTGGTCGCCATCTTCGAGGGCACAGTCCTCAGACTCACCAACAGCTCCCTCGGTGGGCTCTCGGTGTGGCTGCGGTCCGGCAACGGAGACCGTTTCTACTACGCACATCTCGACTCCTACGGTGACGTCGTGACCGGTCAGACGGTGTCGGTGGGTGAGGTGCTGGGGTATGTGGGGACCACGGGGAACGCCCCGAGCTGGCTCCCCCATCTCCATTTCGAGTATCACCCGGGTGGTGGGGCCCCGGTCAACCCCTATCCGCTGGTGCGATCGGTGTGCTGACGCGAGGAGAGGACCCTTGCGGGTCCTCTCTTCGTGGGCCTCCCTTGACCCAATCCCCCAACCCAAACCGTTTGCCCTGTGGGGCGCACGTTCCGGGCGTCATTCTTGGCCACGGAGAGTGGTGGAGGAAAGGACGATTCCGGTAAACGACAGGAGTGACTAGTCCTGGTTTTGGAAGGCGCGGGTCCCACCAACCGATCTAAGGTCGCCCGACCCCGAGTCAAAGGAGTGAGTTGACCACGCCAGACGTCCCCGCCCCCGGACCCGCGCCGATACCGGCTCCCCTGGCCGACTGGGGCACGAGGGCCATCGGCTTTCTCATCGACTACGCACCGGTCCTCATCATCAACGGCATCTTCTTCAACAACCGCACCATCCTCTCCTTCACCGGGCTGATTGGCATCGCCTACTTCCTGTTGCTGGGCTATCTCGACGGTCTCACCGGCCAGACCCCGGGGAAGGCGATCATGGGGACCCGGCTGGTGAACGCCAACGGCGCGGTCATCGGGGCCGGCGCCGGGATCGGCAGGAAGTTCCTCCACATCCTCGACAGCATCGTCTGCGGGCTCGGCTACCTGCTCCCCCTGGTCGACGCCAAGCGCCAGACGATCGCCGACAAGGTGATGACCACCTACGTGGTCAGTGGTGTGGAGAAGCGCCCCTTCTCCTTCGACCTCTGGGTTCCCCCAAAGCAGGGCTGACCCTCAAGCGGCGCCGTCCTCCAGATCGGCCAGCAGCTTGGCGATCCGGCCGGTGCAGGTCTCCATGGCCGCCGGTGGCATCGCCTCTACGACATGTCTCGCCAGGTCCCTGAAGGCTTCGGCAGCGGGCCCGTCGCCGAGGACCACCGGCCGGCCGGTGTCGCCACCTTCGACGATCGCCCTGTCGAGTGGGATCGTGCCGAGAAACTTGGCGCTGATGGTCTCGGCCAGCTCACTCCCGCCCCCCGCACCGAAGACCTCGCCGGTCATGTTCTCAACGACCCCGAGCACCGGCATGTGTGAACGACGCGCCATGTCGGCCACCCGGATGGCGACCTTCTGGGCTGCGCTCTGCGGCGTTGTCACCACGAGCATCTCCGCCTGGGGGAGGAGCCGGGTGAGCGCCATCTGCACGTCACCGGTGCCGGGCGGCATGTCGATCACCAGATAGTCCAGATCTCCCCACGCCACCTCCTTGAGGAACTGCTCCAGGGCCTTGGAGAGCATGAGGCCCCGCCACATGAGCGCGGTCTCCTCAGACTCGATGATGAGACCGGTGGACACCACCTTGACCCCGTTCGCCGCGACCGGTCTGATGAGCCGTGTCGCCGCGTCGGCCTCGAGACGGCCTCTGGCGCCGATCATCCGTGGCACCGAGAACCCCCAGATGTCCGCATCGAGCAGACCCACCCGGTGGCCCATGGTGGCCAGGGCGACGGCGAGGTTCACCGAGACCGACGACTTCCCCACCCCGCCCTTGCCGGAGGCGACGGCCACCACCCTCGTTGTGGTCGCCACCTGCGTGGGCTCGGCGTTCTCCCGCACCCTTCTCCGCGCCACCGACATCAGCTCGGCGCGCTGACGTTTGGTCATCGCGGTGGTGCGAACCTCGACGGCGCCCACACCGGGCATCCCCTCGACACGACGCCGGGTGTCGTTCTCGAGCTGGTTCCGGAGCGGGCACTCGGCCACCGTGAGGGCGAGACCGATGCGGACCAAGCCGTCGGGCGTGACCTGGACGTCGGTGATCATCCCCAACTCGACGACGTTGCCGCCCAGCTCGGGGTCGTAGACCCCCTCGAGGGTCTTCAACACCTGATCGGTGGTGACCACGTCACCAGGGTAATTTCACCTCGGTGGATAGGGGAATGGCCAAGACGGAACCCGGCGTTACAATTACAGGGAGAGCCGGGAGTCCAGGCAGGAGCAGATGACCCAGATCCTCAGCATCAAGTCGAGTCAGCCACAGAAGACGGTGAACCTCACCGAGAGCGCCGTCGCCAAGGTCGCCGAGCTGATCACTACCGAGAACGAGCCGGGTCTGGCCCTGCGCATGGCGGTCCGCCCCGGTGGCTGTAGCGGCTTCTCCTATGAGATGTACTTCGACACCGAGATCGACGCCGATGACATCGTCGAGGACTTCGGGGCCGTGAAAGTGGTCGTCGACCCGCAGAGTGCCGAGATGATCCAGGGCTCGACGCTCGACTACAAGGACGGGTTGATCGGGGCCGGATTCGCCATCGACAACCCGAACAAGACCCACAGCTGCGGCTGCGGCAACTCCTTCTCCTGACCCTACTGCGAACCCTGGGTTCCCAGCCCCGCTGAGCGACGCCACGAGCCCTGGGTTGGCAGACGTGGGTACCCTTGACCCATGTCGAAGACCGTGCCTTCCACCCCGTCCGCCACCAAACCCATGGCTCCCTACTCGGTGGCCACCGAGGCCAATGGGTTGATCTTCATCTCCGGTCAGGTGGCGATCGACCCGACGACGGGTGAGAGGGCTCCCGACGACATCGTCGCCCAGACGAGACGGGTCCTCGACAACATCGGGGTCGTGCTCGGCGATGTCAGCCTCGGCTATGGCGACGTGGTCAAGACCACGATCTTCCTCGCTGACATCGCCCATTTCGGCGCGGTGAACGAGGTCTACGCCACCTACTTCGACGACGAGCCCCCGGCACGAACCACCGTTCAGGCGGGAGCGCTCCCCGGGGGGTTCCTGATCGAGATCGAGGCGGTGGTGGCGAGGTGACCCGAGACGAGGTGTTCACCGCCCTCGATCTCGAGGACAGCCATTCCGGTGTGTTCTCGGGTGGGTGGCTCGAGGCCCACGGCGCCGAGGTCGAGGTCCCCAACCCGACCATAGGGGAGACCCTGGCCACGGTCACGATGGCCTCGGTGGAGGACTACGACCTCGTGGCCAAAGCCTCGGTCGAAGCGTTCCGCTCGTGGTGCACGGTCCCGGCGCCGAAACGGGGCGAGTACGTGAGACGGATCGGGAACGCCCTCCGGGAGAACATCGACGTGCTCGGGGCGCTGGTCAGTCTCGAGGTCGGCAAGATCCTGCCCGAGGGTGTCGGCGAGGTCCAGGAGATGGTGGACATCTGCGACTTCGCGGTTGGTCTCTCTCGGCAGCTCTACGGAGTCACCATGGCCTCGGAGCGACCCAGCCACCGGATGTACGAGCACTGGCACCCCCTGGGGCCGGTGGGGGTGATCACCGCCTTCAACTTCCCTGTCGCCGTCTGGTCGTGGAACGCCGCCATCGCCGCGGTGTGCGGCGACACAGTGGTGTGGAAGCCCTCGGAGCGGACCCCCCTCACCGCGATAGCCGTCACCAAGATCGTCCAGAGGGTGATGGAGGGGAGCGGTCACGAGGGGGTGTTCAGCCTCGTGGTCGGTGACGGGGCGGGCGTGGGCAGCGCCATGAGCCGGGACGCCAAGATCCCCTTGATCTCGGCCACGGGGTCGTGCGCCATGGGCCGGGTCCTCGGCCCCGCCGTGGCGCAACGCATGGGAAGGACGATCCTCGAGCTCGGGGGTAACAACGCGGTCACAGTCTTGGACGACGCCGACATAGAGCTGGCGGTGCGGGCCGTGCTCTTTGCCGCGGTGGGCACCGCCGGGCAGCGATGCACCACCCTGAGAAGACTGCTCGTGCACCGCGCAGTCGCCGACAAGATGGTGAGCCGGCTGACCGACGCCTATCGCCAGGTGAGGATCGGCGACCCCTTGGAGAAGGGCGTGCTCATGGGCCCGGTGGTCAGCGAGAGGGCCGTCACACAGATGATGCAGGCCCTCGAGATCGCCCGCGAGCAGGGCGGCCGGGTGGTCACCGGCGGAGGGCGCATCGACAGACCCGGGTACTTCGTCGAGCCGACGATCGTGATAGTCCCCAAGACGGCCACCATCACCCAGGAAGAGACGTTCGCGCCGATCCTGTGGGTCATCGAGTTCGACACCCTCGACGAGGCCATCGCCATCAACAACGGGGTCACCCAGGGTCTGTCGTCGGCGATCTTCACACAGTCGCTGAAGAGCGCCGAGAGATTCCTCAGCGCCACGGGCTCGGACACCGGGATCGCCAACGTCAACATCGGGACCTCGGGGGCGGAGATCGGCGGGGCCTTCGGCGGTGAGAAGGAGACCGGCGGTGGCAGGGAGGCGGGCTCTGACGCGTGGAAGGCCTACATGCGACGCCAGACCACCACGATCAACTGGGGTGACGACCTTCCCCTCGCCCAGGGGATCGAGTTCGGCTGATTGGACTCGACCGACTGGGATCAGAGGTATCTCGCCGCCGACCATCTCTGGTCGCACGGCCCCAACATCTTCGTCGCCGACCGTCTCGCCCACCTCCACCCGGGCCGCGGGCTCGACCTCGGCTGTGGCGAGGGCCGGAACGCGGTGTGGCTGGCGGAGCGGGGCTGGGTGATGACCGCCGTGGACTTCTCAGAGGTCGCCGTCGAGCGTGGCACCGGGCGTGGTTCGGGCGTCGACTTCGTGGTGGCCGATGTGAGGACTTGGGACCCGGGCGAGGTCGTCTTCGACCTGATCTTGATCGCCTACATCCATCTC
>JAKEHF010000151.1 GCA_022615295.1 Actinomycetota bacterium
CTCACCCTGACCGGGGCGCTCTCGATCCAGATCGCAGCGAACTTCGCCAACGACGTCTCCGACGCCAGGCGAGGCGCCGACACCGTACGCCTCGGCCCTCCCCGAATGGTGGCGATGGGTGCGATAACTCCCAGACGGATGTGGGCGGCCACCTGGATCGCGGTAGGGGTTGCGGTCGGCGCGGGGATCGGACTGGTGTCGATCGCCGGGCCCTGGGTGGTGGTGATCGGGGTGATCTCGATACTGGCCATGCTGGGGTATGTGGGCGGACCGGTCCCCTATGGCTATCGAGGTCTTGGCGAGGTCTTCGTGTTTGTCTTCTTCGGCGTGGTGGCCACCGTCGGTTCCCGATTCGTGCACGATGGCTCGGCGCCGGTCGAGGCGTGGCTCCTCTCCATACCCGTGGGGCTACTGGCCAGCGCCATCCTCGTGGTCAACAACTACCGGGACATCGACGGCGACGCCGCCGCCGGAAAACGGACCCTCGCAGTGATGATCGGTCGAGCTGCGACCAGGAGACTGTTCGCAGCCACGATCTATGGCGCCTACGTGGCGGTCGCCTTGTTCGCAGTCCTCAGCCTGACACCACGGGGAACCGCAGCGGCCGTGGTGGTCCTCCCCTATGCCGCGCTGCCGATCCGCATGGTGAGGTCGGAGGTCCCGCCCCAGGAGCTGGTTCAGGCCCTCAAGCTCACCGCCCGCGCCCATCTCTGGACTGGTGTCCTGCTGACTGTCGGCGCCGCGGTCTGACGGGGAACCCCTGACCAGGGTCTGACGTCCAAGTGGCGATGAGACGCGGGTCCGTCCTGCTGGTGCTGGTGCTGGCCGCATGCCTCCCCCAGACGGGGGGTGAGGAGGCAACGACGACACCGACAGGCCTCGCCCGGACGGTCCTCTTCGACACCGACACCCACGGCGTCTGGCAGCTACTCTCGGGCTCACAGCCTGACGGGGAGATCAGGTTGGTAGACACCCACCCGGTGACCCTGGAGGTCACTGCCGATGGCGTCGGCGGCCGCGCAGGGTGCAACTGGTACGGGTGGGACGGAGGGGACGAGTCGAGCTCCACCGAAATGCTCTGTCACCCCCCGGACGTGATGACCCTGGAGGAGTCATTCCTCGGGGCCCTCCCTCGGATCGATGCGTCCCGGGTTGAGGATGACCGACTCATCCTCACCGGCCCCGGGGTCGAATTGGTCTTCGAGCGTCTCGACCCCGTAGACCTCGAGGCGGTCCTCGGTGTGGTGTGGGTGATGGAGGCCCACTACCAGGGCGAGGTGGTAACACCTAACGAAGGTGACCCGGCCACGCTCGAACTGTCGGCGGACGGCTCCTTCACCGGCTCGACGGGATGCCGCACACTCACCGGACGCTACGTGGTCTCCGGGGCCGAGATCGTGTTTGCCGAGATGGCCGCCCACGGTGAGTGCCCGGCGTCGCTTCAGGATCAGGATGGGAGGGTCATCAGCGGTTTGGAGGGTGGATTCAGGGTCGTGGTCGAGGACGGCACCCTGACCACATGGACCTGGGGCGACGAGGGTCTCGTCTACGAGGCGTCGGGCTAGCCGGCGATACATCTCGGCAACGTCTCCCTCGTGCGGCGTTGAAGCTGCCAGTCACGGGGTCCTCGACGACGACGAGAATATCGGCCGGCCCGACGCCGCCTCCGTCGTGACACCGGCACCGACAACCGTCGCCGCCGCCAACAAGACCAGGTTCTTCACGACGAACTCACCTTCGACCGTGAGCTTGAATGGGTTGCCCTCCTGGAAGGCCACCTCGGGGAGGATGAAGAAGACGAGAAAGGTCCCGGCGAGCTGGAGGAAGAGCACGGCCAGCACCAACCGAAGACCCCGATTCAACGCGAGACCAAGTCCGATCAAGAGCTCTACACCGCCAAGGGTCGGGACGAACCACGCCGGGTCCACCCAGTAGACCGTCGAGGCCACCAGGTCGACGACCGGCGACACACCAAGGATCTTCAGCGCGCCGAACCAGACAAACACCACCGCCAGCGAGACCCGCAGGAAGGTGACCCCCCAACGTCTCAGCAAGGGGACCATGAGGTGGTCGAGACGTCTGACGAGTGTCGGCATGTCCGTCATCGTGGTCGCGACCCGGCAGTGGTCAAATCGACCCGGAACCTTCGTGACCGACCGACCGTCCAACAGCACATGAGAAGAACCGGTCTGGCCGTCGTCCTCCTACTCGTCTCCGCCTGTCTCGGCTCCGACTTCGCCGACAGCATCGAGGGCAATTGGATCCTCGAGTCCGGCAGTGGGGACGGAGGCCCTTTGCTGATCCTCGACGACCATCCGATCACCCTCACCCTCGACGGGGCCCAGATCGGTGGCGTGGCCGCCTGCAACCTATTCGGCGGGAACTATCGCGTGGGCTCCACGGGCAACTTCCAGATCGTCGAAGGTTTGGCTATTACCGAGATGGACTGCTCGCCACCGGAGGTCATGGACTCGGAGTCCCAGTTCATGACCGCGATCTTGGCTGTGGATAAGGTGGCCCTCGTGGAAGGGGGGCTCATCTTCACCGGTGGCGGTTACGAGATGAGGTTCGTGGCCAACCCCGACGCCCCGCCCCCAGCCGCCGACGGGACGACCGGCGATCCCGACCAGCCGGTGAGCAACGCCGATTGGTTCAGCGCGGAGACACACGGTGACTGGGTGCTGGTGACGGGCACCGCCGACGGGTCGGCGCTGCAGATAGCCGACACCCACCCCATCACCCTCTCCCTGTCCGACCAGGGGTTCGGGGGCACCTCGGGATGCAATGGCTATGGGTTCGCCTTGCCCCTTCCAGCCGATGGATCCTTCCCCCCCATCGTGTCCACGATGATGGCCTGCGATCCCCCCGAAGTAATGGACGCCGAGGCCGCCTATCTATCCGCGCTCCAGCGATTCGAAAGCGCTTCGATAGTTGATGGGCAACTCGTCATCGAGGGTGACGGGGTGCTCCTGGTCTATGACCCGGCGTAACGCGAGGTAACGACCAGTCCGGCCTCTCCAAAGACAACCGAAGCCCCCGGGCCCGTGCTCGACTTGCCGGTGACGAGGTCAAGGACACGTGTGGCTCCGCCCCATCTCGTGATGTAGGCATACGACCCGTCGGCGGAGAAGGAGATCGTGTCGTACTCCCCGGAGTCGACACCGAGATCGGTGGTGAGCGTCATGTCACTGGTGCTGATGATCGAGATCGGATGGGGGCCGACCCCGGTGCTGCTCAACGTGTCGATCCGAGTGAGCCCGGTACCCACCACGTACTCCCCGCCCGGAGACATCGCCAGGATGGCGATCGGCTCATCCCACCTGTCCAGCACCCTCCAGGTCGTGGTGTCGATCGCCACCACCCCCCTCGGCGTCCACTCCACACTCCAATCATCCTCCGAAGACCTCACGAACTCACCGACCTCGGTGGCCACGAAGAGCGTCTCACCGTCAGGGGTCAACACGGCGCTGCGATTGGTGCCGGTCGATGGGCCCTTGGCGTGGGCCACCGGGTTCCATGAGGCAGCCAGACGGTGGAGCCATGTGGTCGGCTCGCTCCAGGTGTGCCGGGTCATAGTGCCCGTGTCGAGATCGAGAGCGGTGACCACCGGCTCGTCGGCATGGACCACCAGGACACGGGAACGCGCGTCGTCCCAGACCACTGCGGGCACCAGCCCCTCACCGACCGACCAGTCGCCGACGTCGAAGCTGTCCTCGCCGGAGAGCCTGACCCCGGGCACCGGGTGTGTGGCGACGACGCCAGATGAGGGATCGGCGACCGTGATGGTGGCCAGATACTCGTCGGGCGGGATGTGGATGGTCCCGAACCAACCAAGACGACCGTCATCGAGGACCTGTGTCTCGGACCAAGGTCCGAAGCCCACCGGCAGATCGAACAGACGACTGAACCGTTCATCACCCGGCGTGAGGACTTCGACCCAATGCCGATTGGTTCCGGCTAGCCGGTAGACCGTCCCCGCGTCATCGACGGTCAACCCGTATTGAGGCAATGCCTTGGTCTCGGCCACTACCTCGCCTGCGCCCACGTCTATCAAACGCACCAGATCGGTCTCGGGTGTGGTGTTGAGCCACACCTGCACCGCCACCCAGCGACCGTTAGGCGAAGCCTCGCCCCACATCGAGTCGGCGGTGGTCAGCGCCACGCTTCCGGGTAGCGGCTCCAGGGTGCGTGGGTCTACCGGGTAGATGCCGAGGGCACCGCCGTAATCAGGATCGGGTGTGCTGGTCGTGGTCTCGGGAATGGACATCGACACCGAGGGGGTGGTCGCCACGGTCGTCGACGTGGTCGTCGGAGCGCAGCCGAGCATGGTGATCATCGATCCAAGGACCACCGCCGCGGCGACAGCTCTCACCTGCACGATATGGAGACGTCCCCAGGTCCGGAGTGGTTCATGGGCACGGTCCACCACAGGGGTTCCCGATGATCAACTCAACCGGGGGCCTGTGGATAAAAACAGTCGTGAATTGTTTACGTTGCTCTTGATTCTGTCACGAATCGAATGTATGTTCGGGGTATGGAATGGGATCAGGTCTCCACGGATGCGTTGGAGCAAGAGCTGATCGGCTTGGAGGAGTCGATCTCGCGGCTCCGAGTCCGACAACTGGAGATCCTCGACGTCTTGGACACCCGTCAGGTAGCCACGGGTGACGGCTGTAAGTCGCTGGGCGAGTGGGTGTCATCGCGGCTGGATCTCCACCCGCAGACCGCCCGGACCATGGTACAGACACTGCGACGTCTCACCGGGCGGTCCGATCTGCGGACAGCATTGTCCGAGGGCGTGTCATACGACCGGGTGGCCGCACTGTCCCGTATCGAGGACGCGGTCGGGTTGATGGAGCATCTCGATGTGGCCGGGGTCCACCGGCATGCGGCGTTGCGGGTCAGGGTCACCCGTGAGGACGAGGTCAGATCGTTCGAGGACCGATTCCTGGTCTTGCAGCCCTCCCTCGATCAGGGATGGTGGAGGTTGTGGGGTGGGTTGGACGGATACTCGGGCGCCATAGTCGACAAAGTTCTATCGGAGACCGCCGACAGGTACCGGAATGACGGGTGCGAGACCGCCGGGCTCTCCTGGGGCAAGGCCACTGCGCTGGTCGAGCTGTGTGTGGGCACGGAGCCAGCCCCTGCAGAGGTGACCCTATTCGTCGATGTCACCGAGGCCGTCTCCACCGGTGGGGAGACCGGAGTCAGGATGGCAAACGGTCCCCGGGTAGGCAGACAGATCCTGGAGGCGATCCTGTGTGACAGCACCGTGGAGGTGCTCGGGGTGACCAGTGCCGGGGACTACATGAGGTACGGACGGAAACACCGGACCGCGACTAAATCCCAGGTCAAGGCGCTGCTTCACCGCTACCAGGGTGTCTGCGCGGTCGACGGCTGCAACAGCCGTCACCGACTCGAGGTCCACCACATCACCAACTGGTCGCGTGGTGGCAGAACGGATCTCGACGAGCTGATCCTGATCTGCTGGTTCCACCATCATGTGGCCATCCACCAACAGGGGTGCCTCCCCTACGTGACCCCCCAGGGTCGGGTTCGGCTGCGTGGTCCTCAAAAGACCCGAGCCCCGTGACCAGGACCGGTCTCTCCCCCACCCAACCACCACATCACCTGATGACAGCACCCCGGTGCGACGCTGGCTAGATGCC
>JAKEHF010000152.1 GCA_022615295.1 Actinomycetota bacterium
AGTTCCTCAACGCCAAGACGGTGGTAGTCGCCTGACTTACCTCAGGTTGTGGAGCACCCGTACGGGGACATAACCTCTCAAGAAACGGCGCGGTACGCATCCGTCCCCGTTCTTGAGAGGTTATGTGCCCTATTGGGGGCCGTACTACCTGAGGTTCACGGTGTCAGCGGCGGTAAGGCCGAGCCCGTCTCGACCAGGCTCTTCAGCCCGGCATAGATGTAGGGGTTGCCCTGGGTGAAGTCGCTGAACCGCTTGCTCGACGGATCGAGGTTGTACATCTCAACCATGAGCTCGACCATCCCATCGTGCTCGGTGAGGCTCAGGACCTCACGCATCGGGCCTTCGGCCTTGAGCTCGTCGTCCCAGAGAGCGCGAAAAGTGTGCTCGAGTCGTTTCGGCGGGTCGATGGCCACGATGTGACCGTCGGCGACCTTGGAGCCATCGGGATAGAAGTACTCCAAAGGCGAGCCCACCTCCCAATCGCTCTGCACCCGGGTGCCGAAGTAGTACTGCACGGTCTTGTCCGGGTTGACGATCGCGTCCCAGACGTCCTCGACGGCCCCCCGGATGTAGGTCTTGTAGACGTGTGCCGGTATCTCCAACTTGTGGTCTCCATTCTCGAGCCGAGTCTTCAGGCCGGCGATCGCCCCGACCTGCAACCCGGCGTATCGGCTGATCCAGCGATCATGGATCTGTCTGATCGGGACGGGGTTCAGATAGTGGTACTTGGCCCGCCCCCTCTTCAGGGTGGTGACCAGTCCCCCCTCCTCGAGGACCGCGAGATGGTTCATGACGCCAAAACGCGTCATCTCGGGGAGATAGGCGCACAACTCCCCGAGGGTCTGACCGTCCCGCTCGAACAGGGCGTCGAGGAGGAGACGGCGACTCGGATCGTTGATGGCCCGGAAGACCTCGTCCATGATGGGACTATAGGTGAGTATTCACTCACATATCAACTCGGACGAAGGGACTAACCTCCCCACGCTCCGAAAGGAAGGATGCAATGGAGCAACATCCCAACGTCACCCTGGTGCGGAATGCCCTCGAGGCGTTCGGCAAGGGGGAGATGTCCGACTTCGGCGAGGTCCTCGCCGAGGACGTCGAATGGCATCAGATCGGGGGGACCACGGTCCGGGGTCTCGCAGAGATGATGGCTCAGTGGCCCGCCGGCGACGATGTCAAGTTCGACCTCGAGTTACATGACGTCGTGGGCAACGACGACCACGTCGTGGCACTGGTGATCGCCCACGTGACCGCAGGCGACCTCGAGATCACCTATCGGACCGCCGAGGTCTATCACGTGGTCGACGGCAAGGTCACCGAGCGATGGGCGATGTCCGACGATACGGAGGCGATCAACACCTTCTTCGGCCAACTCAGCGAGCAGACCGCCTAGAGCGCAAACGGTCGGCGATCTCTCGAGAGCCGCAGATCATCTCGACCTGCCCTCACCGGGTGAAGACGTGCACCGTCCACAGGGTGCCGTTGCCGTCCACCCAGACCCCGATGCCGACATGAGTGAAGTCACCGGTCATCACCGTGTAGTGGCCGCTGCTCGCCTTGAGGGCGTTGAACACCGAGGACACCGAGCCACCCTTCCCCACATTCTCTCCGGCAGCCGACCAGGGGGGCAGCAGCGAGGAGAGGTTGGAATGGGAGAGCTGGCCGGCCTCGGCCATCTTCTTGGCCCACGACCTGGCGCGGGAGTCCAGGGAGCCGTCCCTGGTCAGGGAGCCCAGACCATTGGCATTGCGCAGGGAGTTGATCCGACCGTAGAAGTCGGCCTCGTAGTCGGACCGGTACTCACCGCTCGGCGCCGGAGGTGGAGGGGCGGTCGTCGTGGTCGCCGGGGTGGTCTGACGTGGGCTCGAGGGTGGCGCAGTGGTCGTCGGTGGCGTCGTGGTCGTCGTGGTGGCCATGGTGGTGGTCGTGGGGTCGATCACCTCCTCGGTCAGCTGCTCTTCGACGTCGGACAGTGGCTCGGAGCCGACGAGGTTGGCATGGAGGACGCTGATCGTGGTCGACGACGTGAGGTCGTGGAGGGGTGGCTGCTCGACCTCGGGCGCGGGCATCACCTGGTCCCTGTCGGTGCCGCCGAGAACCGCAACCGTCCCCGTCGTGATTGCAGTGGCCGCTACCAGCGCTAGTAGCCACGAGTGACGCATTAATTGGTGTGGATGGGGGAAGGGCACCCTAACCACTTGCTGCCACCAACGGCAACTGAAAGTGAGGGGCTTATCCGAGACAGGTGATGGTGGGGAGCCCGGTCATCGCCTCGACCCAACTCTCGCCGAGGTCCACCGAGGCCCACACCGTGTCACCCATGCCCACGTAGACCGACCCGGAGCGGACGGCCAGACAGTGGGTGTCGAGGTTGTAGGAGAACCACTCGGGCAGGCCCTCGGTGGTGGGAATGAGCGGACCCCCGTCCAGGGAAGTGCGATAAATGCGGGCCCGTTGCGTGTCGGGTCCGGTCGACGCCGAGACCAGGGCGATGTCCTCGATGACCGCTACGGCCCGGCAGTAGTTGGCATGGAGGCCCTCGGTCAGGAACGTGAAGTCGTGGCCGTTGTGGGTCTGGGCCAGACCCCAACCGGTGGCGGCGAAGACCACACCCCGCAACGTGGGGTGGGCGGTCACCTGGTGGACGTCGGAGTCGATGTCGACGGTGGGGACGAGACCGGTGTCGTCGTAGCGGAGGAGTCCCCCGACATGGACGTTGACGTAAAGGGTTCGGTCGGCGTCGAGGGCCATCGAGCGGACCGCCGGCGGGCCGCCCCATGGGGTGTACCAGCGGTCACGTCCCGGAGCGGTGTTCAGGAACTCGTCCTCGGTCACCAAGTCGCCTTCGACCGCGTAGAGACGGGCGGCGTCGGCGCCCACCCAGACCGTCTCCGGCGTTGGCTGGATGCACAACGCCTTGGCGCTCTCGGGGAGTGCGGCCACCACCTCACCCTCGTGATGGATTCTCCCTTTCCCGTCGACCGCCCACCATTCGTCCTCGAGACGGGCGACGTGGTTGATCCGTGTTCCCTCCACGACCCGGGCCCCGTCCTCGAGACGGATGAG
>JAKEHF010000022.1 GCA_022615295.1 Actinomycetota bacterium
ACCTCGAGTGTGGACGACACCACTACCTCGAGTGTGGACGACACCACGACCTCGAGTGTTGATGACACCACGACGTCGAGTGTCGAGCAGACCACGACCAGTGAGGGGGAGACCACCACGACGCCGGACGTCTTGGAGACCACGCTGACGACCTCTTCGTCGACATCGTCGTCCTCCGATCCCAGCACCAGTGCCACGGTGGAGGGCACCACCATCACGACCGCTCCGAGCAGCACTGTCGACGACCTGCCACTGACCGGCATCGAGACGGGGACCCTCCTCGGTCTCGGTGTCACGCTCCTCGGGCTGGGCGCAGGTTTGCTGGCTATGACACGCAGGCCACAGGAAGACTGACCAAGCCACATCTGACACCACAGAGCGGGAGAGCCCCGGGAGTAACCTCCCGGGGCTTTTCCATGGACTACGCCCAGACGCTGGCATACCTCGACGGCCATATCGGTCTGGGCGGTGGGCCGGGTCTCGATCGGATCCAGACCCTCATGGACCTGATGGGCCACCCCGAGCAGGGCTACCCGATCATCCATGTCGCCGGGACCAATGGGAAGACCAGCACGTCCAGATTGGCGACGCTGATCCTCGTGGCCCACGGTCTGACGACCGGCACCTACACCTCGCCACATCTGCAAGTCGTGGAAGAGCGGCTTGCGGTCAACTCCCGGATCGCAAAACCAGAGGAGTTCGCACTGGCGGTTTCAGACGTGGCTGCCTTCGTCGACCTCTTGGAGGAGAGGGGAGAAGCTCTGTTTAGCTATTTCGAGCTGATCACCGGGGCCTCCTTCGCCTACTTCGCCGAGGAGGCCGTCAACGCCGCCGTCATCGAGGTCGGCCTCGGTGGCCGGCTCGACGCGACCAATGTCGTCGATGCCGAGGTTTGTGTCGTCACCTCCATTGGACTGGACCACACCGAGCTGCTCGGGGACGACGTGGCCTCGATCGCCGCCGAGAAGGCGGCGATAGCCGGCCCCAGCTCGATCATGATCTCGGGGCCGCTACCGGATGCGGCTCTGGATGTCGTGACGGCCCGCGTCAGGGAGCTGGGGATCCATCATCGTCACTACGGTCCCGACTTCGGCGCGGAGCATGCGGAGAGGGGCATCGGCGGCTGGCTGGCGACCATCGCCGGCGCCGAGGCCCGGTACGAGGAGGTCTTCCTCCCTCTTCATGGGCGCTATCAACTCACCAATCTCGCCGTGGCCACCGCCTCGGTCGAGGCCTTGCTGGGTGATCGCCTCGACCCCGACGCCGTCCGCGTCGCGGCCGCGGCGGCCACCGCACCGGGGCGGATGGAGCCATTGGCCTCCTCGCCGCTCGTCATGGTGGACGGAGCCCACAACCCCGATGGGGTCGCCGTGTTGGCCGAGGCCCTGACAGAGGAGTTCCCCACGACCCGCTGGCACATCGTGCTCGGTGTCATGGGCGACAAGAAGGTTGAGCCGATGATCCGCCACCTCGCCCCCCTGGCGGTGGGTGTGGTTGCCACCGCCGTCAGCTCGCAACGGGCAGTACCCGCCGAGGAGCTGGCCGGGATGGTCCGCCCTCTGGTCGACGTGGAGGTGCTTCATAGCGGCGACGTGGGGGCTGCCCTCGACATGGCGCGGACCGAGGCCGGGCCGAAAGGAGCGGTGTTGGTGACCGGCTCGCTTTACCTCGTGGGCAAGGTGCGCGACCTGCTCGCCTCCGCTCCCCGGTGAGCGCACTCCGATAGCGTGACCGCCCACATGGCATCAGAATCCACGTTTGTGATGGTCAAGCCCGATGGTGTGCGGAGGGGTCTAGTGGGCGAGGTGATCTCCCGGCTCGAGCGCAAGGGTCTCACCCTGGAGAAGATCCGCATGCTGGCTGTGGACGAGGCCTTGGCCCGACGTCACTATGCCGAGCACGTCGACAAGGCCTTCTTCCCCGACCTCCTCGAGTTCATCACGTCGGGTCCGGTGGTCGCCATGCAGTGGTCCGGCGAGTCGGCGATAGCGGTGGCGCGGACCTTGATGGGCGCCACCGACCCCAAGCAGGCGGCGCCGGGGACGATAAGGGCCGATTACGGTCTGGCGGTGACCCAGAATCTGGTCCATGGTTCGGACAGCCCGGAGAGCGCCGCCCGGGAGCTCGAGATCTTCTTCGGCTGACGAAGTCCCAATAGCACAAACCTCCGCCTCAACCTACAATCCCCGGGTCCACTCGGGAGACTCCTCAGCATGGCCGAAACCCTGTTGTCATTTGCTGGTCAGGACATGGCCATCGACCTCGGCACGGCCAACACGCTCGTCTATGTCCGCGGCAGGGGGATAGTCCTCAACGAGCCTTCGGTCGTGGCCATCAACTCCCAGAACAACAAGGCGCTGGCCGTGGGTATGGACGCCAAACGGATGATCGGGAGGACCCCGGCCAACATCACCGCCATCCGCCCCCTGCGTGACGGGGTCATCGCCGATTTCGACATCACCGAGAAGATGCTCCGCTACTTCATCCAGAAGGTGCACCGCCGGAAGTGGGCTCGTCCCCGCATCGTGGTGTGCGTCCCTTCGGGGATCACCCCGGTGGAGCGACGCGCCGTCGAGGAGGCCGCCTACCACGCCGGCGCCCGTCGTGCCTACACCATCGAGGAGCCGATGGCTGCTGCGATCGGGTCTGGTCTGCCCATAGGGGAGCCGTCGGGCTCCATGGTCGTCGATATCGGCGGGGGGACGACCGAGGTGGCTGTGATCTCATTGGGCGGCATCGTGGTCTCCCGCTCCATCCGGGTCGGCGGTGATGAGCTGGACGTCGCCATCATCGACTGGGTGAAGAAGGAGCACAACGTGCTGATCGGCGAACGTACTGCCGAGCAGCTCAAGATCGCGGTCGGATCGGCATGGCCCTATGTCGACGAGCCCTCGGCCGAGGTGAGGGGTCGCGACCTGATCACCGGGCTGCCCAAGACGATCCTCTTGTCCAGCCCCGAGATCCGCGAGGCCATCGAGGAGCCGACCCAGGCCATCGTCGACGCTGTCAAGTTCACGTTGGACAAGACACCACCCGAGCTCGCCGCTGACGTCGTCGAGAGAGGGATCGTGCTCACTGGAGGAGGAGCTTTGCTGGTCGGGCTCGACCATCGTCTGGCCCACGAGACGGGGATGCCCATCGTCACCGCGGCGAAACCGCTGCAGTCGGTGGTGCTTGGCTCGGGGAAGTGCCTGGAGGAGTTCGACACGCTGCACGCGGTGCTGGCGTCGTCGGCACGGCCATGATTCCCGAGTCCCGTCGCTGCGAATGCTGAGCCGAGAGCCGGCAGGACGCACCCTCCCCACCCTGATAACGCTGCTGGTCGTCGGCGTCCTCCTCATGACCTTCGACGTCCGAAGTCAGGGCGCCGGGGTGGTCGGCATCCTGCGGACCGGGACGCAGAGTCTGGTGGCTCCTCTCCAGAAGGGGGCCGCGTTCGTGGTCCGCCCTGTGGTCGACCTGGTCGACTCACTGACCAACGTGGCCAGCCTCCGTGAGGAGAATCTGGCGCTGCGCGCCGAGCTCATCGAGCTCCGGGCGGAGTTGAACGCGATGCAGGACCTCGAGGTGAGACTGGAGTTCTTCGAGCAGATCTATGAGATGGAGGCGGCGGGGAGCCAGATCGGGCGGACCGTGGCCAACGTGATCGGGCGACCCGACGGCTTGGAGGACTCCCTGATCATCGACAAGGGAACCGATCACGGGATCGCGGTCGGTCAGCCGGTGGTCGACAGCAACGGCTTCGTGGTCGGCTCGGTGACCACGGTGACCAGCGGCAGCGCCACGGTGGTCCCAATCACCTCGAAGCGCCAGGGTCTCACCGTCATCGTCGGCGACCAGGAGGGCTCGCTCATCTCACAGCCAGGGTCGGAGCTGATGAGACTCGAGGTCTACTCGGCGAGGGGACCTGTCCTCGCCGAGGAGAGGGTCCTCACCTCCGCCGGGTCGCTGAGCTTCCCGGCGGGATGGCCGATCGGGGTGGTCGTCGAGGACGCCGCTCCCGTCGTCGACGTCGTCACGACGACGGTGCAGCCCTTCGTCAATCCCAAAACGTTGCGTCTGGTGGTCGTTCTCGCCTGGCCACCCGACCCGATCACCGCCGTGGCCACCACTACGACCACGACAAGCTCCACGACCACGGTTCCCGGTTCGACGACCACGACGGGTGGTGGCGGATGAGATTCCCCAAGGGTCTGATGGTGGGGACGCTCCTTCTGTTGGCGATCGTGGTGCAGACGACGTTGTTCGGTCAGATAAGGGTCGTCGTCCCCGACCTGGTGATGCTGGTCGTCATCCTCCTCGCGCTGACCCGGATAAGACCGGAGCTGGTGCTCCTGGTTGCGTTCCTCTCGGGTCTCGTCGTCGACCTCCTCGGCTCGTCCCTGGTGGGTCTCCGGGCGGTGGTGTTCACCACCGTCGCCTATGTCGCCATCAGGACCCGCTCTCGGGCCGAGATCGGGAGGTTTGCCACCGCGATCTGGGCCGGCCTGCTCACCTTCGGTGGTCTGGTCTTGACCGTGGTGATCGGAACATTGTTCGGCCAGACCAGCCTGATTGGCCCCGACATCGGCTCACGTCTGGCACTGGTCCCACTCGCCAACCTGATTCTGGCGGGGCTCTTCTCCCCATTGATGACCCGGCTCATCGACCGCGACACCGGTCTCTTCAGGTACACATGAGATTCTCGGTCCGTCTCAGCGTCGTCGGGGTGGTGTTCGTGACGATGTTCGGCGTCGTCGGTCTCCGTCTCTGGTTCATCCAGGTCGCCGAAGGCCCGGCAATAGCCCAGGCGGCCTCCGAGCAGACCTGGATCCAACAGTCGATAGCCGCCCCACGGGGCAACATCTTCGACCGCAACGGGACGCCCCTCGCCACCAGCAGGGTGGTGCCCGCGGTCGTCGTAGACCGCACCTTCGTCCAACCCGAGCAACGAGACGGGCTCCTCGATCATCTGTCCACCCTGCTCTCGGTGGATCGGGCGACCCTGGAGGAGATGTATGAGGAGGCCGGCGTCAACGGCAAGTTCCTCGTCACAACCGTATCCACAGAGCTGGCTCACCGCGTCAACGAGAGCCTCGACGTCCTCCCCGGCGTGGAGGTGGCCAAAGTCCCCGAGCGGATCTACCTCACGGGGCCCACCCTTGCCCACGTGATGGGGCATCTGGGTCTCCCCGACGCCGCCGATCTCGAGGCTGACCCGGACATCGACCCCAGCGTCCGCATCGGAAAGCTCGGCGTGGAGAAGTCCTACGAGGAGTACTTGCGGGGGACACCCGGTCAGCTCGAGTACCGGGTGCGGCTGGGGGAGATCATCGCCACCAGACCCTCCGTCGACCCGGTACAGGGAAGCTCACTCAACCTCACCATCGATCTCGATCTCCAGGAGCTGGTGGAGATGGCGCTCGCCGAGGGCATCGACCTCTCCAATCGGGTGAAGGAGGCCGACAGGGCCGCCGGCGAGGAGGTGTTCCACGAGACCGAGCGTGGGGCCATCGTGGTGCTCGATGCCCAGAACTTCGAGGTGCTCGCCGCCGCCTCCTATCCCAACTTCGACCCCCAGCTCTTCGTCGCCGGGATCGACACCACGACCTTCGCGGAGCTCAATGACGCCCAGGCTTTCAATAACCTCACCACCAACGGCCTATACCCCCCGGCCTCCACCTTCAAGGCCATCACCTACACGGTGATCGAAGAAGAGGACCTGCCCTTCCCCACCGAGATCGAGGGTATCGACGCAGCCAACCGTCAGGTGCACTGTGACGGGGTGCTCGAGCTCCCCACACTCGCCGATGGCTCACCCCAGGAGAAGTTCGACTGGTACAACCCCGGTGACCTCGGCTGGCTTGGGATACACGAGGCCTTGGAGCTGTCCTGCAACATCTTCTTCTGGTCGGCCGCCCTTGGGACCTACCAGGCCTATCGGGCGCCCCACCCCAACGAGACGGTGATACAGGACTGGTCGACGGAGCTCGGATACGGGTCGCCGACGGGTATCGACCTCAGCTCGGAGGCGGCGGGGATCATCCCCACCCGGGAGCTCTTCGAGGAGTGGGCGGCCTATCAGATCGAGAACCCCGACGAGCCCCCGCGGCTCGACCCGAGCCGTCTCGAGATCGCCAGCCCCTGGCTCGGAGGCGACCTCATGGACTTCGCCATCGGTCAGGGGGCCTTCACCGCGACACCCATGCAGGTGGCGGTGTCCTATGCGGCCCTGGTGAACGGGGGCCGGGTGATGGAGCCGAGGGTGGTCCGTGAGATCGTGTCGCCAGACGGGGTGGTGACCCCGGTGCAGGCCCCGGTGAGGCACACTGTCGCCATCTCTCCGGAGACCACGAGGAGTCTCCTCGCAGACCTCGGTCGCGTGGTCGCCAGCGGCACTGCGAGCAAGGCTTTTGCCGACTTCGGCCCCGGTCTCGACAACGTCGGGGGGAAGACGGGCACAGGCCAGTCCACGGCCACGAGGGACAACCATGCCTGGTTCGTCGGGGTGGCCCCCCTCGACGACCCCAAGTATGTGGTCGTGGTGCTGATCGACGAGGGCGGGTCTGGGGGTCGGATCGCGGCTCCCGTCGGCCGTCACATCCTCCAATACATCATGGGCAACGAGCCCACGCCGATCGAAGCCGGGGAGGATGCCGACTGATGACCGTCTTGGCCAGGCTCCGCGAGGTGGGTGTGGTCCGCAAGGGCAACCGGTCCGACCGGGTGCTCGTCTGCGCCATCCTGTTTCTCTCCGCCTTGGGTCTGCTGATGATCTACTCGGCGACGAGGAGCACGGGCACGTTCTCCATGGAGCGTCAGATGATCTTCGTCGCCGCCGGTCTCATCGTGTATGCGGTCTTCACCAACATCGACTACCGGGAGTACCGGGGGATCATCCCGATGATCGCGGCCGTGATCATGATCCTCCTCCTGGTCGTCTTTCTCTTCGAACCGGTGAGTGACAGCGGTGTGGGGCGGGCGCAACGCTGGATACCCCTGGGGTTCTTCAATCTGCAGCCCTCGGAGTTCGCCAAGGTGGCGGTCATCCTCGCCCTCGCCGGGCTCCTCGCCCCTTCCAACCGCGACGAGGTACCACAGCGGTCGCCGACGTGGAAGAAGGTGGGGTTGGCCGTATTGGTGGTGGCGGTCCCTGCCACCCTCATCTACCGCCAACCCGATCTGGGCACCTCGCTCGTCTTCGTGTTCATCCTCCTCGTCCTCCTCTTCGCCGCCGGGGCCACGTGGCGGCAGATGCTGACCCTGATCGGCGTCGGGGTCATCGGTGTCGTGATCGTGCTTCGATTCGGCCTGCTCAGCGACTACCAAACGGACCGGCTGATGTGTCTGGTCGACCCTGCTGTCGACCCCCAGGACCTCTGTTACCAATTGGCACAGTCGAAGCGTGCCATCGGCTCTGGCCAGCTCTTCGGCAAGGGGCTGTTCCAGGAGGACACCCTCACCCACTTCGAGTATGTGCCCGAGCAGCAGACCGACTTCATATTCACCGCGGTCGGGGAGCAGTTCGGGCTGCTCGGGGGGTTGGTCGTCCTCACCGTCTTTGCCGTGATCGTGTGGCGGTTGCTGGTGATCGGCGCCAACTCCCGTGACCGGTTCGGGGCGCTGATCGCAGTGGGCACCGCGGCGATGATCATGTTCCACGTGTTCGTCAACATCGGCATGACCGTCGGGATCATGCCGGTGACCGGTCTCCCCCTGCCCTTCCTGAGCCAGGGGGGTTCGTTCTACATAGCGATGGCTCTGGCCCTGGGCATCGCCAACTCGGTGTGGCTCTTGAGGACCCCGGTCCCATCGGAGAACCAGCTCCTCTAGCCGGGTACCCTCGCCGTCCATGATGCGTCGCCACAACGAGGGGTGGGTCGAGGTGATCTGTGGCCCAATGTTCTCCGGGAAGAGCGAGGAGCTGATCCGTCGCGTCACCCGCTCCAAGATCGCACGAATCCCGGTCCAGGTGTTCAAGCCGATGATGGACAACCGTTATGCGGACACGGAGGTGGTCTCCCACTCCGCCCTCAAGGTGGAGGCGATACCGGTGGACGACTCGACACAATTGCTGCGGGCCATCCACGACTCCACCCGCGTCATCGGCATCGACGAGGGGCAGTTCTTCGACGACGGGCTCGTCGAGATCGTCGACAACCTGGCCGCCACCGGGCTCCAGGTGATCGTCGCCGGTCTCGACACGGACTATCTCCGGCGTCCCTTCGAGCCGATCCCCAGTCTCAGCGACCGCGCCGAGTACGTGACCAAGATGCTGGCGGTCTGTCATCGATGCGGGGGCCCCGCTCTCTACACCCAGAGGATCGTTCAGTCCGACGATCTGGTCGTCCTCGGCGCCCAGGACGCCTACGAGGCGAGATGCCGGATGTGCTACGACCCGGGAGAGCCAGAGCAGACCAGGCTCGCCATCGATGGTGGCTAGATCAGCGTCCACATCCTGGTAAACTGCCGGGGTCCGGCGGACGCCGCACATCCATGTCTCCCAGCCGAGAGAGTGTCGTGGTGAGTTCACCACACCGGTCACGACCCGTGACCCGCGCCAGCCAGTACCCGGCCCGCCTCATCAGGAGGGGGACACCACAACGTCCGTCGGAGCCTGTACTCGCAGACGTCATCCCACCAGGTAGGGGATGGCGCCCATCATCTAGAGGAGTGACATCACATGGCTCTGTTCCGAAAGAAGGGCCCGGAGATCGTTCGGATCTCCACCACAGGGGGAAAGGTCGAAGAGCGTAAGACGCTCAACGTAAGGGGGCAGAAGGTCGAGGTGCGCCGTCTCGAGGCGGCGCCCGACAAGACGAGGACCGAGAAGCGCCAGCGGGGCAGGTCACAGCCGACGGTCAAAGCGAAGAATGGTCTCGCCACCTCCCGCAACCATTCGAGACGACCCGTCGACGACGAGATCATCGTCCCGGTCGAGTCCGCCAGGAAGCAGATGCTGGTGAGCGTCAGCCGAGGTCAGACCCAGATCGTGATGCTGGAGGGTCCGGTGCTGGTCGAGCACTACGTCGCCCGGGAGGACTCCGGCGCCGTGGCGGGGAACATCTATCTGGCGGTCACCCGAAACGTGCTTCCCGGCATGGAGGCCGCCTTCCTCGACTTCGGGGCCTCCAAGAACGGCGTCCTCTACGCCTCCGATGTCGCCGCCCAGAGTGACAACGGCCGCGCCCAGAAGCGGATCGAGCAGGTGCTCAAGGAGGGGGACCAGGTCCTGGTCCAGGTGACGAAGGACGCTATGGGAGCCAAGGGGGCGCGTCTGACCGGGGTACCCTCGTTGCCCGGCCGCTACCTCGTGCTCGTTCCCGACTCCGACAACATCGGGATATCCCGTCGTCTCCCCGACGAGGACCGGGCCCGGCTCCGGGACGTCATAAACACCGTGCGTCCTCCGGGCTTCGGAGTCATCGTCAGGACCGCGGCCCAATACGCCGCCGCCGAGGAGATCGCTGCCGACATCTCACGTCTGGTCAAGGGTTGGGAGCGCATACGTGAGGAGGCGGCCGCCGGTGGAGCTCCTCGGCTAATCCATGAGGAGCCGGAGTTGCTGATCAAGGTGATCCGTGAGCACTTCACCGCCGACTTCCGCAAGCTCCTCATCGACGACCGCCGGGCATACGAGACGGTGGTCGGCTATCTGCAGGGCACCGCCCCCGACCTGGTCTCCAAGGTCCAGCACTATGGGGACGCCATACCGCTCTTCGACCGCTATCACGTCGACGACCAGCTCAAGAAGGCCCTCGACCGGAAGGTTTACCTCCCCTCGGGGGGCCATCTGGTGATCGACCGAACCGAGGCCCTCACCGTCATCGACGTGAACACCGGGAAGTTCGTCGGGTCGAGCACCCTCGAGGACACGGTTCTCCAGAACAACCTGGAGGCGGCCGAGGAGATCGGTCGTCAGCTCCGGCTGCGCGACATCGGCGGCATCATCGTCATCGACTTCATCGACATGGAGTCGACGGAGAACCAGCAGCAGGTGCTGCGTCGGCTCAAGGAGACCTTGGCCCGGGACAAGACCCGGACCCAGGTCTTCGAGGTGTCGAACCTGGGTCTTGTCGAGATGACCCGCAAGAACGTCTCGGCGGGTCTCCTCGAGCAGTTCTCCCACAAGTGCGAGCACTGTGCCGGGCGTGGGGTGATCATCGACGAGTCGTTCCGGCCACATGCCGCTCCGGTCGACTCGGTCGCCGCCGAGGTGGAAGTGTGAGCCCCGTCTGGCCCCTTCCCGGGTCGCTTGCCGAAGCCGGGGGAGTCGGTATCATCGGACTGTCCCAGACGCCCCAGAGGTCTTACTCGTGTACGCCATAATCCGCGCCGGCGGCAAGCAAGCCAAGGTCAGCTCCGGCGACGTCATCGAGATCGAGAAGGTCAGGAGCGATGGCGATGAGCTCGTATTCACACCGCTACTCGTCGTCGACGACAAGGGGAACTCGGTGTCGGATCGGGCGACCCTGGAGAAGGCCAAGGTCAAGGCGAAGATCCTCGGCGAGACCGCCGGGCCCAAGGTCGACATCTTCAAGTACAAGGCCAAGACCGGATACCGTCGTCGGCAGGGCCACCGTCAGAGATACACCAGGATCGAGATAACGACGATCGATCTCCCCAAGGCGCGGGCCACCAAGAAGACCGCCCCCGCGGTGAGCGAGGAGGAGTAGGGATCATGTCAAAGACCAAGGCAGGCGGGTCCTCGAAGAACGGCCGGGAGTCCGCGGCCCAGCGTCTCGGGGTGAAGGTCTTCGACGGTCAGTTCGTCGATGCCGGAGCCATCATCGTTCGTCAGCGCGGCACCAGGATCCATCCCGGTGACAACGTGGGCAGGGGAAAGGACGACACCCTGTTCGCCACCGCACCGGGAACCGTGAAGTTCGGTGCCCGAGCAAACCGTCGTCTCGTCTCGGTCATACCCGAATAGCTTCACCGGTCGTGTTCATCGACCGGGTCCGGGTCCATCTGCGCGCCGGTGACGGGGGCGCCGGGGTCGCCGCCTTTGCCCGGATGCGTGGGAAGCCGAAAGGCAGGCCCAACGGTGGCAACGGGGGGCATGGGGGGTCGGTGATCCTCCGGGCGGATCCGTCGGTGGCGACCCTGCTCCGCTATCAGCGGGCCACCCATCACACCGCTTCACCCGGCACTCATGGCGAGGGGGATCTCCGGAACGGGCGGGCCGGGGAGGATATGGTCCTCCCCGTTCCCTTGGGCACCATGGTCTTCGACGACACGGGTCTGCTCCTTGCAGACCTCGTTGATCCTGGTCAGGAGGTCACGGTCCTCAAGGGGGGGAGGGGTGGTCTGGGCAACGCCGCTTTCGTCACCCCAGCCAACAGGGCGCCCGGCATAGCGGAGCAAGGGGAGTACGGGGCGTCGGCCTGGTTCACCCTGGAGCTCAAGCTGCTCGCCGACGCCGCCCTGGTCGGCTTTCCCAATGCGGGCAAGTCGTCTCTCATCGCCCGGGTGTCGGCGGCTCGTCCCAAGATCGCCGACTACCCCTTCACCACCCTCGAGCCCAACCTCGGGGTGGTCAGCCTCGCCGGACGGGAGCTCGTGCTGGCCGATATCCCCGGTCTGATCGAGGGCGCCGCCGAGGGGAGGGGGCTGGGTCTGGAGTTCCTCCGCCACACAGAGCGCGCCCGAGTGCTGGTCATGGTGCTCGATCCCACCCAGACGCCACCACCCGCCGAGCAGCTCCGGATCCTCGAGGACGAAATCGGCCGTTACTCAGCCGAGCTCGCCGCACGCCCGAGGGTGGTCCTCGTCAACAAGAGCGATCTAGTCGACGACCCACCGGACATCCCCGGGGCCCTCCTCGTCTCGGCCCTGACCGGCGACGGTCTCGACGCCGCCATCCATGCCATCGCCGACCTGGTCGAGGAGACCATCCGCTCCGCCCCGGACCGCAAGGGCTACGTTCTCCACCGCCCCCTTGGACCCCGTTTCACGGTGAAACGGGAGGGTGAGGCGTGGCGGGTCGAGGGCCGGCTGGCGGAGCGGGCGGTCCGGTTCGCCGATCTCACGATTCCTGAGGCCGCCGACATGGCGGCCCGTCGTCTCGCCCGTCTCGGCGTCGATGAGGATCTGGCGGCCGCCGGCGCCGCGCCCGGCGACGAGGTGCGGATCGGCGAGCTGAGCTTCGAATACACGGTGAACGAGGAGGAATGACCGTTCTGTGAAGATCTTCACGTACATAGCCCCAGTAGATCTTCACGGAATGGGGGTTGGGGTCGATCGTCGGTGGTGTCCGTAGACTGTCGGCGATGTCCCTCGACAGTCCCCAGGAGGTGGCCGGAGCCCTGCGCGCCGCCAGCTACCTCCCCGACGCCAGGATCGCCCAGGTCGTGTTTCTGGCCGCCCGGCTCGACAAACCGGTCCTGGTCGAGGGTCCGGCAGGTGTCGGGAAGACCGAGCTGGCCAAGGCGATGGCGGCGGTCACCGAACGCCGGCTCATCCGTCTCCAGTGCTACGAGGGTCTCGACGAGGCCAAGGCCCTCTACGAGTGGAACTACAAGAAGCAACTTCTCCGGATCCAGGCGGACGCCGACCACGACTGGGACACGATCAGCCACGACATCTTCTCGGAGGATTTCCTCCTCACCAGACCCCTCCTCGAGGCCATACGCTCCACCGACCCGGTGGTGCTCCTCATCGACGAGGTCGACCGGGTGGAGGTCGAGACCGAGGCGTTGCTTCTCGAGGTCCTATCGGACTTCCAGGTGTCGATTCCCGAGCTGGGGACGATGACCGCGGTGACCCGTCCCATGGTCTTCCTGACCTCGAACAACACCCGAGAGCTGAGCGAGGCACTGAAGCGGAGATGTCTCTTCCTCCACATCGACTACCCCGACCCGGCGAGGGAGACGGAGATCCTCAAAGCCAGGGTCCCCGGTCTCTCCGACCATCTCGCCGACCAAGTGGCCAGGGTGGCTCGTTCGATCCGGAGTCTCGACCTCAAGAAGGCCCCTTCGGTCTCGGAGACGATCGACTGGGCGAGGACGCTGATTGCCCTGTCGGTGGAGGAGGTCGACGAGGAGGTCCTCGGTGACACCTTCCACGTCCTCCTCAAGTATCAGGTCGACATAGAGAGGGCGGCCAAGGAGCTGACCTCCAACCCGGCCCGCTGAGCATGCTCCGGGTGGTCACCGGGTTCATCGACGAGCTGAGGCACTCCGGAGTGCCAGTGTCGATGGTGGAGACCCTCGACGCGATGAGAGCCCTCGAGACCATCGGTCTCACCGACCGGGAGGAGCTGCGGGAGACGCTGCGGGCGACCCTGGTCAAGAACCTGAGACACGAGCGGGCCTTCGATACCGCCTTCGACGTGTACTTCTCGACCCTGCCCCGGCAGGAGGAGCATGACGACGTTGGGGAGCAGTTCGCCGGCTCCGGTGGCGGCGGCCCCGGCTCGGGGGGCGGAGACGCCGACCTGGAGGACCTGGTGGCCGCCCTTCTCGACTCCCTCGCCGGGCTCGACGACGAGGCGTTGCGGCGCGCCGTGGGGGAGGCCGTCAGCCGTCTCGCCGGCATGGAGCCGGGGCGCCCCGTTGGTGGCACCTACTACCTGTACCGCACCATGCGGCGGCTCGACATGGAACGCCTCGAGGAGTTGCTCATGCAGGCCATGCTCGGCGAGCACGAGGTGACCGAGTTCGAGCGTCGTCTCGTCACAGAGGAGGTGGCTGCTCGTCTCGAGACCCTGCGCGCCGAGATCGAGGAGGAGATCAGGCGACGGCTCGTGGCCGACCGGGGGAGGGAGGCTGTGGCTCGGACTTTGCGCCGGCCCTTGGTCGAGGACGTCGACCTGATGCACGCCACTGCCTCCGATCTCGCCGAGATGGAGGCCGCAATAGGCCCCCTCACCCGGAAGCTGGCGGCCCGGCTCGCCCGGCGACGGAGGAGACGGTCGGGTCGTCTCGACTTCCGCCGCACGGTGCGGAGATCCCTCGCCACCGGTGGGGTGCCCGCCGACCCTCAGTTCCGTCATCCCCGACCCCACCGGCCCGAGGTGTGGCTCCTCTGCGACGTCTCCGGATCGATGGCCACCTTCTCCCGCTTCACCCTCCAGTTCACCCACGCCATGTCAACTCATTTCTCCAAACTGAGGTCGTTCGCCTTCGTGGACACCATCGACGAGGTGACCGACTTCTTCGGGCCCGGCATCGACTTCGGGTCGGCGGTGGCCCGGATCACCACCGAGGCCGAAGTGGTGTGGCTCGACGGGCACTCTGACTATGGCAACTCCCTCGAGACGTTCCTGAGCCGTTATGGCCGCCAGATCACCCCCCGCACCACCCTGATCGTCACCGGCGACGCCCGCAACAACTATCGACCACCCCGGGACGGTGTTCTCGCCGACATCGCCAAGGCGGCAAGGGCCGTGATCTGGCTCAACCCCGAGCCCCATGCTTACTGGGACACCGGGGACTCCACCATGAGCCACTACGCCCGCCATTGCACCTCGGTCCACGAGGTGAGGACCCTTCGCCAGCTGGAGAGATTCGTCGAAGAGCTCACCCTCCCCACCGCCCGCGGGTCGGGGAATCGTTAAACCCCGATGGGCGTATTGCCGATGTAGCAGCCAGGCCCACTATTGGCGGGCTGCGGATATCGAGGTGTATTCAATGGGCTCACGCATTCTCGTGGTTGAGGACTCGGCGGTCATCAGGAGGCTGATCGAGGTCTGTCTCCGCGCCGCCGACCTCGAGATCGTCACCCGTGACGACGGCAAGAGCGGGCTCCAAGCAGTCGGCACCGAGTCTCCCGACCTCGTCGTGCTGGACATCGGCCTCCCCGGCATGGACGGGTGGGAGGTGCTCGACCGGATACGACGGGACGAGACCACGAAGAGCATCCCGGTAGTCGTGCTCACGGCACACGCCGAGGAGGAGTCGAGACGGCGCGCCAACGAGGGCGGAGCCGACGCCTTCGTCACCAAGCCCTTCCAGCCCAACGACTTCAGGTCCACGGTCCTCTCTCTGCTCGAGTGAGCTCTCCGGTGGCCCAGCCGCCGGTAACCTGACCATCGGTGACCACCCAGCCTTCCCTTCCCTCGTTCATCGGCGCGCCCGTCCAGCGAAGGGAAGACCCCGCCCTCGTCGCGGGTAGGGCCACCTTCGTCGACGACCTCTCGCCGGCCGGCGTCCTCCATCTGGCTGTGGTCCGGTCCGCCCTGCCCCACGCTCGTGTGCTCTCCGTCGACACCACGGTCGCCGAGGGGATGCCCGGGGTGTGGGCGGTGATCAGGCCTGAGGACGTCGCCGAGATGCGGATGCCCCCCAAACCCAATCCGAGCCGCAACGTCCCGCCACGAAGACCACTCGTCCAGGGCCTGATTCTGATGCCGGGCGACCCCGTTGCCGCCGTGGTCGCCGAGACCGCGGCGCAGGCCCGTGACGCCGCCGACGCGGTGTATCTCGACCTCGACCCCCTTCCCGTGGTCGGTGACGTCGAGGAGGCCGTCGATGCCCCACCAATCCACTCCGGGCAGACGAGCAACGTCGCCTATGACCGTTCCAAGGGCGACCGGGCTGCGTTCGAGGCGCTCTCCGGTGAGATCCGCCTGAGCGGAACCGTGGAACATCCTCGTCTCGTCCCCACGCCAATGGAGCCCAGGGCGACCCTGGCGGAGTGGAGAGAGGGAGGCCTCATGGTGAACATGACGAGCCAGGGCCCCCAACTGATGCAGGAGCAGTTCGCCACTGACCTGGGTCTGCCCCAGTCCGACGTCCGTGTGGTCACGCCGTTCGTAGGCGGCGCCTTCGGTTCCAAGTTCGACCCCGCCGAGGAGGACTATCTCACCATCCATGCGGCTCGTGTCACCGGAAGACCGGTGAAATGGACGGAGACCCGGACCGAGCACATGCTGACCATCGGCCATGGGAGGGCGCAGCGTCATCGATGGGAGGTGGTGGCCGATGCCGAGAGCCGGGTGAAGGGCCTCTGGATCGACAGTCTCATCGACCTGGGGTGCAGACACCGCTGGTACTCGTTCATGGAGCTGACCCCGCGCATGGGGACCGGCAACTACGACATCGGCATGTACGGGTGGCGGATGCGCGGGGTGTGGACCAACCGGGCGCCCCGGGGCATCTACCGGGGCGCGGGCCGCCCGGAGGCGACACTCACCATCGAGCGGGTCATGGACGAGGTGGCCAGGGCCACCGGGCTCGACCCTGCCGAGGTGAGACGTCGCAACTTCGTCCCACCCGACCGTTTCCCCTACCCCTCATCGGGGGGCGTGGCGCTGGGCGGTTATGTCTACGACACGGGGGAGTACGAGAGGGCCCTGGACACCCTCCTCGAGCTCGCCGACTACGACGCCCTCCGCCGACGACAGGGGGAGGTGAGGGCGGAGGGGGGTCTGCTGGGTATAGGCATCGGCGCCTATGTCGAGGTGTGCGGGTTCGAGGACTGGGGAGCGGCTCGGGTGCAGGTGCATCCGGACGGGTCGGTCTCGGTGTTCGTGGAGACCCTCGACCAGGGTCAGGGACATCGCACGTCCTTCGCCCAGATCGTGGCCTCGGCGTTGGGGGTCGACGTCGGCGTGGTCCGCATCGAGCAGGGGGACACGGCGACGGCGCCCTACGGGTGGGGCACTTCGGGGTCTCGCTCCATCGCCCAGGGTGGCTCGGCGAGCCACGCCGCGGCACTCAAGGTGGCGGAGAAGGCGAAACGGATAGCGGCGCACCTGCTCGAGGCCTCGGCCGACGACGTCGTGCTCGCCGATGGCCGGGCGACTGTGGTGGGCACCGATGTCGGTGTCACTTGGCAGGAGGTGGCCCATGCCGCGCTCAACGGCGACCTGCCCCCGGAGATGACACCTGGTCTCGACGAGGAGGTGCATCTCCGCTCCGGTGGGCTCAACTACCCGTTTGGGGTCCATCTGGCGGTGGTGAGCATCGACCCCGAGACGGGATCCCCGACCCTCGAGTCACTGTGGGCGGTGGATGACGCCGGGGTGATCGTCAACCCGATGCTGGCAGACGGGCAACGCCACGGCGGGATGGCGCAGGGGGTAGGTCAGGCGCTTTGGGAGAGGGTGGTCTACGACGACGACGGAAACCTGGTCACGGCCACGTTGATGGACTATCTGATACCAACCTCGGTCTCCCTCCCCCCGTTTCGTCTCGGCTCGACGATCACCCCGACTCCGACCAATCCCCTGGGCGCCAAGGGGATCGGGGAGGCGGGGACCATCGGCTCGACCCCGGCGGTGGTCAATGCCATCAGCGACGCACTGGATGGGGTCGCCGTGCAGCCTCCGGTCACCCCGGAGAGCATCTGGCGAGCGATGCGGGGAAGTTCGATGTGACGGGGAGGCCGGGCCTCGTCGTGGCGCTGCTCGGTCTCGTCACCATCACCGTCTACGGCGCCTGGTACTACACCTTCGGGGTCCTCCTCGACCCCATCCGGCTCGACACCGGGTGGGACGAGCGCTATCTAGCCACCTCGTTTGGTCTCTCGATACTCATCGGCGGTGTCGGGGCGATCGGTGGGGGCTGGCTCCTCGACAGGTACGGGAGTCGCTTCGTGTTCTCGCTGGCCGCGGTGGTCAGTGCGGCTTCCTTCGTCTCCGCGGCCACCGCAGACAGCGTCTGGGTGTTCGGTCTCTCCGCGGCCGTGGGTGGCGGGGCCTTTGGCGCCCTCGGCTTCTACCACGTGACCCAGACGGTCGCGGTGAGACTGCGACCGGAGTCGGCGACCCGGGCTATCGCCGTCCTTACGATCTGGGGTGCGTTCGCCTCCGTGGTGTTCATCCCTTTGAGCGCCTTCCTGGTGGGGCGGCTGGGATGGAGGATGGCCCTCATCGTCGTCACGATCGCTGCCGTCTTGACTCTCCTGGTCGGTGCCACCCTGCTTCGCACCGAGCCCGACAGGTCACGTCGGGTGGGGGCGGTCCTCGTCGACCTGAGAACGGCGATGAGGGCCCGTCGGGCTCGTCGTTTCCTACTGAGCCAGGCCCTGGCGGGAATGGCCACCGCGGTGGTCCTCGCCTACCAGGTGCCGGCGATGACCTCAGCGGGGCTCAGTCTCACCGCCGCCTCATTCTGGGCCGGGTTCAGGGGTTTCTCCCAGCTAGGGGGGCGGATCCCCCTGATGCCGATCGTCGACCGTATTGGGGTGGCCCGGACGATGCAGGTCGCTTATCTCTCGATCGCCGTCGGAGTGCTCGCCCTGGCCTTCGCCGGGACACCGCTTCTCGCCGCGGTATATGCCCTGGCCGCCGGTTTCGGCATCGGTGCCTTCTCCCCGTTGGTCGGCATGCTCTCCCGCGAGCTCTTCGACCCCTCCAGCCTGGGGACGGCGATGGGCGGGGTCAGCCTGGTCTTCTTCGGTGCAGGGTCGGTGGGCCCACCGGTGGCCGGTCTGGTCTCGAGCCTCACCGGGTCGCGGACCACGGTTGTGATCGGCTCCTCGCTGTTCCTAGTGATGTCGGCGGTCCTAGTGGCCCAGGTGGGTGTCAGACCCGAGCGGTAGCGGCAAGACGTTCGATCAGGTCGACCACCCGGTTGGAGTAACCCCACTCGTTGTCGTACCAGGACATCACCTTGACCAGGTTGCCCCCGAGCACCTGTGTGCCGCTTGCGTCGAATATCGAGGAATGGGGGTTGCCGATTATGTCCGAGGAGACGATGGGGTCCTCGGTGTACTCGATGATCCCGGAGAGGGGTCCCTCGGCGGCTGCCTTGACCGCGGCGTTGACCTCCTCCACGGTCACCGCCCGGTCGAGCTCAACGACCAGGTCCACCGTCGACCCGTCGGGGACCGGAACCCGCATCGCCACCCCGTCGAGTCTTCCCTTGAGCTCGGGAAGCACCTCGCCGACCGCCTTTGCGGCTCCGGTGGTGGTGGGGATGATGTTCTCGGTGGCGGCCCTACTCCTACGCAGGTCCTTGTGGGGGACGTCGGCCAGTCGCTGGTCATTGGTGTAGGCGTGGACGGTGGTCATCACGCCCTTCCTGATCCCAAAGCTGTCGTCGAGCACCTTGGCCAGAGGGGCCAGGCAGTTCGTGGTGCAGGAGGCGTTGGAGACGATGAGGTCGGACTCGTCGAGCTGGTCGTCGTTGACACCGAGGACGATGGTCTGGTCGATGGCTCCTTTGGCGGGGACGGTGAGGATGACCCGCTTCGCCCCGGCGTCGAGGTGCTTCTGCAGCGACTCCCTGTCCCTGAACACACCGGTGGCCTCGATCACGACGTCGACATCCAGCTCGGCCCAGGGGAGCAGGTCGGGGTCACGCTCCCTCAGCATGCGCACCCGGTGCTCACCGACGGTCATGATCCCGTCCTCCACCTTGACCTCGCCCTCGAATCGGCCCATCACCGAGTCGTACTCGAGGAGATAGGCGAGGACGTCGTCGTCGGAGAGGTCGTTGATGGCGACCACCACGATGTCGGTCCCCGGCCTGGTGGTGATGATCCGGAACACGGCCCGTCCGATCCGGCCAAATCCGTTGATGGCGACCCTGGTCATGCGGGAACTCCTTGGGTTGCGATGCGGGCGGTGACCTCGACGACACGGTTGGAGTAACCCCAGCCGTTGTTGAACCAGGTGATGGTCTTGACCAGATTCCCCCCGGTAACCATCGTCGCCAGGCTGTCGAACACTCCGGAATGGGGATTCATGCGCACGTCGGAGGAGACGATGGGGTCGTCCACGTACTCGATGACCCCCCTGTACTCGTCGGACGCCGCCGCGGCCATCACCTCGTTGACCTGGGCGGCAGTCACCTCGGTGGCGGTCTCGGCGACCATGTCGACGTTCGAGCCGTCGGGGACGGGCACGCTAAGTGCTGTGACCGCAAGCCTGCCCTCGAGCTCGGGTAGGGCCTGAGTGATGATCTCGGCCGAGTTGGTCTCGGTGGGGATGATGTTCTCCCCGGCGGCCCGGCTGCCCCGGAAGGTGTCGGAGGGCACATCGGCGAGACGGCCGGCGTTGGACAT
>JAKEHF010000153.1 GCA_022615295.1 Actinomycetota bacterium
GTGGTGGTGGTGGCGCCGTCACCGGCCGTGGTGACCGGTGCATCCCCCTCGGTGGTCGTGGTCGACTCGGTCTCCGCCGGGCTACACGCCGCGAGCACGAGACCCAACGCGAGGAGGATCGCCAACCCTCTCGATTTGATCCTCATCCTTTTCCTTCCTCCTTGTAACACGGACGGGGCAGCCCGTCCTCATCGGCCGCTCAGTAGGTGAACGGCCAACCCTTCCAATAGTTGCGGATACGAAGCCAGATCCCATACAGACCCAACGGCTCGAAGATCAGAAACGCGATGATCAGCAAACCGTAGAGCACCTGGTTGAGCTGTGCCACGGACAATCCCGGAGCCACCCCGGCCTGGGTGTTGACGAGACCCCAGTCGCCGACCCCTGTGGAGATGAAGATATCCGCCAGCCAGACGAATAGTCCCTCGCCGGTCTGGACGTAGTCGGAGAGCCAGGCGGTGAAGTCTTGGACGAGACGGGGCAGGATCGTGACGAAGGCGGCGCCGAGCAGCGTTCCCGAGACGACCCCGGCGCCACCGATGAGCACGATGGCGATGAACTGGACCGAGAGGAAGAGGCTCCACACCTCGGGGATCATCCTGCCGACGAAGCTGGCGAAGAGGGCCCCGGCGACACCGGCGTAGAAGGAGGAGATGCCGAAGGCGATCAGCTTGTAGCGCCCCTCCTCGACACCCATGATCTCGGCGGCGATGTCCCGGTCACGAATCGATTGGAAGGCACGGCCCACGCGGGTCCGCTGCAGGTTCTTGGCGAGCACCACGAAGAGGACGGTCAGGACGAGCAGGAAGTAGAAGGTCTTCGCCTCGGCGGTGAGGTCGAAACCGAACCACGGGCCGTCGGCGACGAAGCTGATCAGAGGCTCCTCCTCCTTCCAGAGTCGGACCTCGAAGGAGGGGAAGGTCCGCCCCGACTGGGACCCGCCGGTCACGGTCACCAGCCGTCGGAACAGATACTCGCCGACGAACACCAGACCAAGGGTGACGAAGGCCAGGTAGAGACCACGAACCCGGACCGCCGTCGGTCCGACCGCCACCCCGACCAGGGCGGCGACGATCCCGGCCGCCGGGAGCCAGATCCAGATGGGGAGACCGAGCCCCACGACCGCTCCCGGTGAGGATCCCAGCCAGGCCGCGGTGTATGCCCCCAAACCCATGAAGAAGGCGTGACCCAGCGAGATCTGCCCGGCGAGACCGGTCAGGATGTTCAGACCGAGACCGCCGATGGCGAATATGCAGACGGTGGCAAGGAGACGCAGCCAGTCGGCGTCGGCCAGAAAGCCGATGCCGGGCACCACACCGAAGGGGATGAGGGCCAGGATGACCACGAAGAGACCCACCACGACCTTCTTGGTCATCGTGTTGAGCAGCGCCTGATCCGACACGTAGGCGGTGTGGAGGAGAGGGCGGCCTCTCATACGCGGCGGATCTCCTCGGTGCCGAACAGACCGAAGGGACGGACCACGAGCACCACCAGCATCAGCAGATAGGGGACGATCCCGGGGAAACCCGACCCGAGCACCGATTGGCCGAGGAAGATGGTGGCCGCAGCTTCGGCAAAACCGACGATGAGACCGCCGACGATGGCCCCCACCACCGAGTCGAGACCACCGATGATGATCGCCGGGAACGCCTTGAAGGCGAGGAAGGCCGACGCCTGGTCGACACCGGAGGCCCGCCTCGGGTAGAGGGAGGCGAAGAGGCCGGCGATGGCGGCGAGACCGGCGCCGATCGCCCAGGCCAGCGAGAACACACGGCCTACGTTGATCCCCTGGGCCCGCGCCGTCTCCTGATCGAAGGCGGTGGCCCGCATGGCGATCCCCATACGTGACCGGAAGAAGAGGGCGATCCCGCCGACGGCGACGAGAGCCACCGCCACCTGGAGCACGGTGGTATGGGCGATCCGCACCCAACCGAGATCGAGAACGGCGATGCCGAGGGGATCACCCATGGGACGGGGGAACTGCCCGATGAAGTCGTTGGTGATGGTGCGGACCACGATGTCGATTCCGAGTGTGATGATGGCCACGGCGAAAAGCTCCTCCCCAACCATCGGACGGAGGAACACCCGCTCCACCACCGCCCCGATCAGGGCCATGAAGACCATGGCGATGACTACCGCTCCCGCCCAGGTGACCCATGCCGGCGCGTTGGGGATCCATCTCCCCGGGATGTCGAGCGTCGTGGCCGAGGCCGAGACCAAGAACGCCCCCAACGCCGCCAGGGCCCCGTGGGCGAAGTTGAGCACCTGTGTCGACTTGAAGATGATCACAAAGCCCACCGCCAGGAGGGCGTAGATAGTGCCCAGGGACAAGCCCTCGACGAGCACCGTGGAGAGGGCGCTGGTGTCGGAGGGTGTGGTTTGGCCGAGGACGACGAAGGTCACGACCGATACATGCTCTCGATGAGATCCCCGAACATCCGGGACATCGCGTTCCGCTTCAGCTTCTGGGTAGCCGTCAGCTCGCCGTCCTCGTGGTCCAGCTCCTTCGGTATTAGCCGGAACTTACGGATGTTCTCCACTCTGGCGAACTTCTCGTTCGTCCTGTTGACCACCGACTGGATCAGCTCGATCACCTCGGGCTTCTCGGTGAGGTCGCGATAGGTGGTGTAGGGGATCCCGTGGCGTGTGGCCCAGTCGCCCACCACGTCGAGTTCGATGGCGATCAGCGCCGTCAGATAGTTGCGCCCGTCGCCGATGACCATCGCCTCCTTGACGTATGGAGAGGTCTTGAGACTGTTCTCGATCTCCGACGGCGAGACGTTCTTGCCCCCCGAGGTGACGATGATGTCCTTGATCCGGTCGATGATCTTGACGTGGGTCCCGTCGACCCAGACCCCGACGTCGCCCGTCTTTAGCCAGCCGTCCTCGGTGAACGCCTCCGCGGTCTTGTCCGGCTTGTTCCAGTATCCCTTGAACACACCGGCATGCTTGGTCTGGATCTCACCGGTGTCGGGGTCGATCCGGAAGCCGATCCCCTGATATGGCTCGCCGACCGTGCCCACCTTGTTGCGGCCGGGCCGGTTGGCGGTGGCCACCGCCGAGTTCTCGGTCATCCCATAGAGCTCGTAGAGGGGGATGCCGATTCCGATGAGGTCCCTGATCACCTCTGGTGCGATGGGGGCGGCGCCGGTGGCGGCGAAACGGACCCGACGCATCCCGATCCGCTCCTTGAGGGCGCGGAACACGAGGGGATAGCCGATGGCATGGAGGATCCTCGAGACCACGGTGTGGTCCCCGTCGTTGGCGACGCGTTGGGCCCCGATGACAGCGGCGATCCTCATCCCGAGAGCGAACCAGAGACGTTTGAAGAAGGTGCCGTCCCGGCCTTTGATGGCGATAGTGGCATGGATCTTCTCCCAGATCCTGGGGACAGAGAAGAAGATGGTCGGCTGGATCTCCCTCAGGTTCGTCTGCACCGTCTCGATCGACTCGGCGAAATTGAGAGTCACCCCGCACGCCACCGAGGTCCAGGTGGAGAAGATCCTTTCGGCCACGTGGCACAGTGGTAGATAGGTGAGGATGATGTCGTCGGGGTTGGGGCCTCTTGCCTTCCGCAGCATGGTCGATTGGCCCATCCGGCCTTCGGAGTTGACCACCTGGTCGACACAGAAGCTGAAGTTGGAGTTGGTGAGCATGGCCCCCTTGGGGGGCCCGGTGGTGCCCGACGTGTACACCAGGGTGATCACGTCGTCGGGCATGGCCTCGGCCATCACCCTCTCCACGGCGCCGGGGTCGGCGGCGCGATGGGACCGGCCGAGCTCGAGGAAGTCGTCCCAGAAGATGAACCGGTCGTCGCCGTCCCACTGCCGGAACCCGCGAGGCTCCACATGGATGATCATGCGCAGACCGGGGAGACGGTCGATGACCTCCATGACCTTGTCGGCCTGCTCCTGGTCCTCGACGAGATGGATCGCCGACCCGCTGTCCGAGAGCAGATACTCGACCTCTGCCGCCGGGTTGGTTGGATAGAGGCCCACGGTTATGGCCCTGACCGCCACGGTGGCGAGATCGAGGATCACCCACTCCGGCCGGTCCTCGGAGTGGATGGACACCCGGTCGCCGGGACGTACCCCGACGGCGAGAAGACCGTGGGCGGCGTCGAGGATGGACTCCCAGTTCTCCGACCAGGTGATCTCCTGCCAGATCCCGAAGTCCTTCTCCCGCATGGCGACCCGATCCGGCATGCGCTGGGCCCAATCCCTCACCAGGGCCGGAGCGGTGGGATATCCGACGCTTGCCGCCGGCGTTTGGCGTTCAAGGAGTGTCGTCACCGAAAGTACCTCCTCACAAGGTCCGCGGAGACTAGAGAACCCGACCGAACCGCGCCCAGCATCCGAGTGGTTTTAGGTCAGCTCCCCGGGCTCCACTCCGCCCCTCCTGGCCAGTGCTCCTTCTTCCAAATCGGCGCCCGCAGCTTTAGCTCGTCGATGATGTAACTGGCCGCCTCGAAGGCATCATGACGATGGGCGGCCGATACCGAGACCGCGACCGATGCCTCACCGGTGTTGACCACGCCGGAACGATGTTCGACGACCACCGAGAGGACTGGCCACTTTCCCTGGGCCTCCTCGACGATCTCGTGGATCCTCGTCTCGACTGTCTCCGGATAGACCTCGTAGTCGAGATGGGTGACCCCCTCCTTGCCCGGCGAGTGGTCACGGACGGTCCCCATGAAGAGGACGGTCGCGCCGGCGTCGGGACGTCCCACCTCGGCGACCAGCGCACCCGGGTCCAGAGAACCCTCCCCGACCCTCACCCGGAGATACGTCTCGTCCACGTCCTGAGCATATGTGACCTCGCCGTCATAGTCAGAGGACGTCCGGCCGGGTTGCCGGGGCTGACCCATACAATCCCGGTGATGACGGAATGGGGCCAGGACGTGGTGGAGCAGACGA
>JAKEHF010000154.1 GCA_022615295.1 Actinomycetota bacterium
GGCCGGGAGATCTGGCGGCACGGGTCACTCACCGGTGTCGCCCTCTTCGGAGGCTATGTGTTGCAGACCTCAGGTCTGGTCGTCACCAGTGCCAGCAACTCGGCGCTGATCACAGGTCTGTACGTCGTGTTGACACCGCTCCTCGCCGGGCTCTTCAGACGGCGCCCGCCCAATATCTGGGTCCTCGGCGCAGCCCTCGTCGCCTTCGTCGGGATATTCCTCCTCACCGGCAGCGACGGTCTGACGATGAGCCGGGGCGACCTGCTCACCCTGGGCTGTGCCGTTATGTTCGCCCTCCACATCATCGCTCTGGCCCGCTGGGCGCCCTCACACCCGGTCGTCCCCTTCACCGCGGTGCAGCTCACGGTGACCGCCCTGCTCGCCGTCCCTTTCGCCCTGATCGTCGATGGACCGGTGGTGCCCACCCCCTCGGTGTGGGGAGCCCTCCTCGTCACCGGGCTTGGGGTGGGTGTGGGCGCCTTCCTGCTCCAGGTCTGGGCCCAGACGGTTCTCGGGCCCAGCACCGCCGCGGTGATCCTGGCGGCCGAGCCCGCCTTTGCGGTGGCCACGGCGTGGGTGGTCCTCGGGGAGCGTCTCGACCTCAGGGGGTGGGTGGGCAGCGCCCTGATAGTCCTGGCGATATTCCTCGTCGTCACCCGCCAGGAGGATGCTTCATCACAGCGTGCCGAGGCGCTGACACCGGCTCACTGAGACACTTGGTAGGTGTCGTTGCGGAGCTTCCTCGCCAGACGCACCAGCAGCCGTATCGCGACGACGATCCCGAAGAGCGCCAAGGTGAGGATGATCACCAGCTCGGCGCCGGTGGTGTAGGGCAGCTCACAGGTCTCCAGACCGCCCGGGCACAGACCGTACCCGGTGCCACCCGAGACCAGGTCGAGCATGACCACGATGGGCACGACGGCGATCCCCACCGCCGTCAGAGCGAGGATGAACACGACGACACGAATGGCGATCAGCGCCATGGCGTCAAGCTAACCGGAGCCGGGACCAAGGTGGCTTACAATCGCCGGACGTTGCCCGCTTACCACCAGGAGCAATTCACCCCCGAGGAGGAAGCGGTACTCGGGAGGTTCTTCACCAACGCCGACCTCCCCGTTTTCGGGCTCGTCAACCTTCCCGAAGTGGTCAAGGGAGCCCTCTTCGCCCGATACTCCCGGTCGCCGAAGTCGTTGCGCAGGTTGTTTCTCGACGAATTCGTCGTGAACCCCGAGGGCGGGCTGGAGCTGATCGCCACCGGTCTCGGTGACGACCCGCTGGTGGCGACGAGAAGGGCCGAACAGCTCTACGACCGGATGTTCTTCGAGTACGGGGACGACTCGGTGGCCCAGCTCGGCGGGGCCCATCTCGCCTGTGAGCAGGCATCGAACCTCCTGACGAAGGTGCTGGAGTGGGGTCGTCTCGCCGCCTACCTCGAGCAGTCCACCCGCTACGTCAACTACGACGCCCCCCTCGGGGACCACCACCGCTACCTGGTGCCCGACGAGATCGCCCGGTCATCCCTGGCCGATCGGTATGTGGCCCACATGGAGAGGGTGTTCACGGTCTACTCGGCCATGGTGGCGCGGATGATCGAGGTCTACGCGGCGAGGCACCCCAAGGATGAGGGAGACCCCAACTGGGTGTGGCAATCGACGATACGGGCCAAGGCGTGTGACACGGTGCGCGGCCTGCTCCCGGTGGCCACCCTGTCCAACGTCGGGATCTTCGCCAGCGGTCAGGCCTACGAGATGGCGCTGGTGCGGATGCGGGCCCACCCCCTGGCCGAGGTCAGGGATTACGCGGCGATGATGCTCGCGGAGCTGCGCAAGATCATCCCCTCCTTTCTCACCAGGGTCGACCTCGAGGACCGGGGACAGCGCTGGTCGCAATACCTCGCCGATGTGCGTGAGGAGCTGGAGAAACAGGCCGCCCTCATCGAGATCATCGAGGTCGAGCCGGACTCCGGCCCTTCGGTGATCCTCACCGATTGGGACCCCGAAGCCGAGACAAAGATCGTCGCCGCCGCCCTGTATGCCGTCACCGACCTTCCCGACGCCGCGCTGCTTCGGATTGCCGAGGACATGACCCCCGAGCGCAAGGCCGAGGTGCTCGCCTCCCTGATCGGGGTCAGGGCCAACCGTCGTCACAAGCCGGGGCGGGCGATGGAGCGGACCACCTATCGGTTCGACGTCAAGTGCGACATCGGGGCCTTCCGGGATCTACAACGTCACCGATTGATGACCCTGGAGTGGCAGAGATTCACCACACGTCTCGGCTATCACCTCCCTGGGGATCTCGGCGAGGTCGGTCTCGACACCGAGTGGACGACGGTCATGGACGAAGCCGGTGACCTCTTCGAGGTGGTCCGGGACACCCTGGGCCCCGACGTCGCCCAGTACGTGGTTCCCTTCGCCTACAACGTCAGGTTCGTCATGGAGATGAATCCCCGACAGGCCTTTCATCTCATCGAGCTGCGCAGCGGCTCCGCCGGCCACCCCGCCTATCGAGAAGTGGCCCATCTCATGCATCGTGCGGTCCGTGACGTCGCCGGTCATCGTCTCATCGCCGACGCCATGAGCTTTGTCGACTTCTCGGAGGTCGATCTCGAGCGTCTCGAGAGTGAGCGCCGAGCCCAGACGAGACGCGCCGGCTCGGTCTGAAAACGAGGCTCGCCGCGTTCACGCCCCCCGTCGCCCGCGCTCGGGCGGCCCTCCCGCGAGTAGGGGGACAGGACCCGCTCCGGTAGATTGGCCATATGGCCCAATTCGATGTCGAAGCCATGATCCGGCGCTTTGCAGAGAGGGCGCAGGCAGTCCGTGAACGACCCCTGCCCCCCGTCGCCGGTGCGGAGCGGCAGAAGTTCATGGCCCAGGCGCAGACCGACTACACCGACTACTCCCTGATCGCCAACGCCGCGTGGGCGGTGGAGGATGGTCATCTCGTGCTGCGCATCCCGCTCGCCGGCGGGGGGTGAGACCCCATGCTCGACGGACGTCTCATCATCGTCTCGGGCAAGGGGGGTGTCGGCAAGTCGGCGGTGAGCGCCGGGTTGGCCCTGGTGGCCCAACGTCAGGGGAAGAGAGTTCTCGCGGTGGAGACCGGGTCACCCGGTGGTCTCTCGGCACACTTCTCGACGACAACCCTCGACTTCGCACCCAGGGAGGTCCGGCCGGGCCTGCACGCGATGCACATGGTCCGCAGCCAGGCGCTGCTCGAGTATCTGTCGCTCCAGCTGCGCCTACCCGGTATGGGCCGGTTCGGGCCCGTCGCCCGGGCTTTCGACGCCCTGGCCACCGCGGCGCCGGCGGTGAGGGAGATCATCACCATCGGGAAGATCTACTGGGAGGTGCAGACCGAGCGATGGGACCTCGTCATCGCCGACGCCCCACCTACCGGTCAGATCGGCTCCTATCTCCGTGCGCCGCGGACCATTGCCGAGCTGGTACCCACCGGCCGGGTCCGATCGCAGGCCGATTCGATGGCCGCGCTCCTCTCAGACCCCACGGCGACCCGGCTGGTCCTCGTCAACCTCGCTGAGGAGCTCCCCACCACAGAGACTATGGAGACCATGGAGTGGCTCGAGGGCGAAGACCTGGTGGCCCCGCCCACCGTGATGGTCAACCGTGTCCTCCCCGAGCTGACGTTCGCCGATCGCCCTCCGGGGACAGCCGGTGCGATCGTCGACCTGCACCGGTCGCTCCTCGTCGAGCAGGAGCGCTGGTTGAAGCTCCTCCCCGGGGACTATGTGCTGCCCTATCTGTTCGGCTTGTTCACCCCAGGAGAGGTCTCCGCCCAGTTGAGCGATGTCCTCGAGGAGTCCCTGTGACCAGCACACTGTTCGTGACCGGAGCCGGCGGGGTGGGCAAGACCACTGTGGCCGCCGCCCTTGCCGTGGCCGGGGCCCGATCGGGGCTGCGAACCCTGGTTGTCACGGTTGACCCTGCGCGACGTCTCGCCTCGGCGTTGGGGCTCGACAAGCTCGGTGATGAGCCCCAGCCGCACGGCGAGGAGCCCGACCTCTGGGCGGCGATGCTCGACTCCACCGCCTCCTGGCGCGCCGTTGCCGAGAGACACGCCGACCCCGCCGTGGCGCAGCGTCTCGCCGACAACGAGTTCTTCCAGGCTGCGGCCGAGCATTTCCCGGCTTCACAGGCCTACGCCGCGGCAGACCAGGCTGCCACCTACGTCCAGGCGAGGGCCTGGGACCTCGTGATCGTGGACACACCACCCTCGGGGGGTGGCATCGACTTCTTCACCGCACCGGCGCAGATGGCGGATCTGGTCGGCGGGCGTCTTCTGCGCTGGATCACCGGTGGGCCCCTCCCCGGTCGTCGCTTCTTCTACGACAGGGCCGCCAGACCCGTGCTCAGGATGGCCGACTCGATCCTCGGCTCCGACCTCCTGCAACGTGTCGCCGAGTTCCTGCTCGACCTCCGAACCACCTATGACGGCGTCGCGCTGCGGGGTCGGGAGATCGAGCGGGTGATGCGCTCATCGACAACCCTGGTGGTCACCACGGCCGACCCGGCGCCGATGAACGAGGCGATACGCTTCTACCGGGAGCTACCCCGGGTGGCCGCCGCTCCGGAGGTCGTCGTCTTCAACCGCTCCCTCCCAGACCAGTGGGGGTCGGCGTCGACCCGTGGTCTCGACTCCGAGGTCAAGCACATAGTCGAGTTGTGGTCGGCGGAGACAGTGCGCCAACGCGACTTCCGTGAGGAGTTCTCGGCCAGATACGGGGCCA
>JAKEHF010000155.1 GCA_022615295.1 Actinomycetota bacterium
ACGGTCACCCAAGACGTGGCCAAGGCCGTCACCGAGTTCAAGGGGGGCCGCATCGAATACCGCAACGACCGGTATGGGAACGTCCACGTGCCTATGGGCAAGGTCTCGTTCGGCGTCGACCAACTGGTGGGGAATCTGGCATCGCTGACCGCGGAGGTGGTCCGGGCCAAACCGGCGGCCGCCAAAGGGCGTTACCTCAAGGGGATGACCGTCTCTTCGACCATGGGGCCGGGCGTCAAGGTCGACGTGGGTCACATCGAGGAGCTGACCACGCTGGCCACCTGAGCGGGGCCAACCTTTCTGTGAAGATCCTCGCGGACCCCTCCGTCAAAAACCTTCACAGAACGGTTCGTCGGAGAGGTTGGGGGTTTCCGCGCCACGGACTCACCGTGGGTTGGGAGGGCTCCGGTTGCCAGGTCCACCGTCCGCACGCACCGGTCGAGTTCTCTGTGGACCAGGGTAGGGGCTGGTCTTTCGCCGATGTCGCGGCCCTCACATCTTCGGGTCCGTGGAAGGGGTGGGGGCGGTCAGGGATCCCACCCGGCGCACGGAAACCCCCTGTTGTCAACGGGTCTAGTGTCGCGCCTTACGTCACGAGTGTCCAGGGAAATCCTGGAAAGTACCTCATAGGGTGGCGAGATGCTTCCCGACGATGACCAGACTGGGACAGGTGATCTCACCGAGACGATCGTTGGTCGGCGGGTCCAGGGTCACGACGTGGTTGGCCCGCTCTCCCTCGGTGGCCAGGGGGATCAGGTCCATCTCGATGAAGAGGGCGACAATCTCGGGGTCGATGTCGACCAACGATCTTCCCGGGCCGGCGAGCCACAGCTGGGCCTCCAGCACCGCCGCCGTCGCATGGTCACCGCTCTTGGCTGCATCGATGACCTGGTCCTCGAGTGGTTCCTCCACCCATCCCATCCGCGGCTCCCAACCCCTCGCCGCCACACCCACGAGGACAAGCGCCGACACCCGTTGCGGTGCTATGAGGGCGAGCTGCAACGCCGCCTCGGCCCCATTGGAGCATCCCACCACGGTCGCCGTGTCGACACCCCCGTGGTCGAGAACGGTGAGGGCGTCGGTCCCGTTGGCGTATGGGCCCGGGACCCACAGCGTACGGCCGTAACCCCTATGGTCGAAGGTGACGCAGCGATGCCCGGCCAGGTCCATCTGGTCACGCCACATCCTGGAATCGGCGACCCCGGCGTGGATGAACAGAATCGGGTCCCCCTCACCCTCCTCCTGGTAGAAGAGCGCGGTGGTCCCCGACTGGACGAAACCTGTCCTCATGGGACGGCGTTAGGGCGAATTGCGGAGCAACCCCATCCCGATATCATTTGGTCCGCAACACCTAGACCTCGGCCGAAGACCGCTGGCGTCACGACCTAAGGGGCGGCAACGCCCACCAGCGCAGGTTGGCTTCAAGGAGCCCCTCGTCTTCGCCGAGGGGTTGTTTCATTCGAGGAGAGAAGGAATGCCAAGACCAGAAAAGGTCCAGGCCGTCACTGAGATCAGGGAACGGCTGGAGAGCTCCGAGGCGGTGTTCCTCACCGAGTACCGCGGGCTGTCCGTCAAGGCCGTCCAGGAGCTGCGTCGCGCTCTCAGGGAGAGTGGTGCCGAGTACAAGGTGGTGAAGATGACCCTGGCGAAACGGGCCGCCGACGACGCCGGGGTGACCGGTCTCGACGAGTTCCTGGTCGGGCCGACCGCGCTCGCTTTCGCCCATCGCGACCCGGTCGCCACCGCCAAGGCGCTGAAGGAGTTCTCGCGAGCCAACGAGGTCCTGGTGCTCAAGGCCGGCTACCTCTCGGGCAATGTCCTCACGCCCGAGGAGGTGTCGCGGCTCGCCGAGATCGAGTCACGGGACGTGCTCCTGGCCAGGATCGCCGGGGCGGCGAAGGCGCCGCTCCACAAGGCGGCCGGGTTCATCGCCTCATTCACCCGGGACGCCGCTTCGGTGTTCGCACAGCTGTTGGAAAAGAAGGAGTCGGGCGCACCTCCCACGGACGCGATTGAAGTCGTGACCGAGCTGGAGCCCGCTGAAACCGCGGCCGTCATGGCCGAGGAGGAGTGAGAGATGGCAACAAAGACCAAGATGACCACAGAGGACTTGCTCGCCGTGTTCGAGTCGATGACGGTCCTCGAGCTCAAGGAATTCCTCGACGCCTTCGAGGAGCGCTTCGACGTGACCGCCGCAGCTCCGATGGCCATGGCTGCAGCCCCGGCCGCGACCGGTGGCGACGGCGGCGCCGCCCCTGCGGCTGAGGAGAAAGACGAGTTCGACGTGTTGTTGGTCAGCGCCGGCGCCCAAAAGATCCAAGTGATCAAAGAGGTACGTGGTCTGACGAGTCTCGGTCTCAAGGAGGCCAAGGATCTCGTGGACGGGGCCCCGGCCAACGTGCTCGAGGCCGTCGATGAGGACACCGCCAAGAAGGCCAAGGAGGTCCTCGAAGCCGCCGGAGCCACCGTCGAGCTGAAGTAGGGATCGTTCTCGAATTGAGGGGCCCCGTCGATGACCGGGCCCTTCGCTTTCTCGGGAGAGTTTGTTGGCCCGGGCCCGCTCTACTACCTGGGGTATGCGTCAGGAGAAGTAGGTGGTCACGACAGGGGTCTCTCGGGTTCTCAGCCTGACGTTGGCCTCGAGCTTCTCCAGGTTCTGCTCGACCGAGCGGGAGGCCTCGGGCAGGGGGTGTTCGGCGAAGAAGGCCGCGACCTCGGCGGCGACCT
>JAKEHF010000003.1 GCA_022615295.1 Actinomycetota bacterium
AGACCACCGCCTAGCTGCGGAGCCCTATGTCCCCACCCTCGAGCGGGGGGAGCTGCGGAGCGTCGTGCCGGACCTCCAGGAAACACCAACCCTGTGATAGAAGCCGCCGATGACTTCGATCGGGGCGAGCATCGTGGCCAACTCGTCGACAGGGGACTCCGACAACTCGACCTCGGCGTCACCGGCCCAGACGTCGGCGATCTCGCCGTCATAACCCCGCATCGTGACCAGCTCGTCCATCGAGGCCGATCCGTCCGACTCGATGGCTGGCCAATACCGGTTGTGGAGCATGGGGTGCCCGTTGACGAAGCCGGGGGCGGCCGTCGGACCGGTGAGCGTGAGACGGGCCTCGGCGATGCGCCGGCCGGCCACGGTGAGTGTTGCGCCGAATCGCCCGCCCGGCTCGAGCCGGGGCCCGGCCTTGCCCACCGTCACCGGCCGGGTCATCCATATCTCACCCAGCTTCTTGTGGTAGCCCTGGTGATAACCCCTGACCAGGGCGAAGTCCTTGTCGACCCAGATGAACGGGCTCCGTGACCAGGTCTGGCCGTCCCAACGGCAGCGGACGACTGCGAAGCACTCCTTGTACTGGCTACGCACCGGGTCGAGGAGCTCCTCGAAGCCATCCCCACAGCTCTGCCAGTCCGCCCAGATCAGGGCGACTGCCCCGGGTTCCTCGTCGGCGAGCGTGGCCCCGGCGGGGAGCAGCTCGGCGACACGGTCGGGATCGGCCCGGAACTCGAAGGTGATCATCTCCCCCGAGTAGTGCCAGGGGGGCGGCGGGATGAGCGAGGACCGTCCCGAAGGGGTCATCGGGAACAGGAAAGAGCCCATCCGTTGATCGTAGGCGGCGGAGATCACACGCAGCCGCTCCGCCGCGATTACCTTGAGACACGATGACGCTGGAACCGGACCGGGCGACCCGCGCCGAGCTGACCTCGTTCATCGTCGAATACCTCGCCGACTGGCACGACCGGGCGGCCACCATGCCCGCATCGGGGCACGACCTGACCTCGGAGGAGTTGGAGTATCTCCAGGGGCCCCCTGCCGAGACCGGGCGTGACCTCGCCTCCATCCTCGAGGACCTCGACCTCGCCGGGAAGGCCGGGATCCTCCATCCCTCAGGTGGGCACATGTCCTACATCCCCAATGCCGGGCTCTACACCGCCGCCATGGCGGAGTTCCTGGCCGCCGGCCTCAATCGTTACACCGGCGTGGCCAGCGCCGCCCCGGGTTTCACCGCGATCGAGCACGGCGTGGTCGACTGGATGACCTCGCTCTTCGATCTCGGGCCCGACGCCTCCGGATTGCTGCTCTCCGGCGGGTCGATGGCCAACCTCACCGGTGTGGTCACGGCGAGGACCACCCGTCTCGGTGACGACTTCAGCGACGGCGTCATCTATGTCACACCCCACACCCACCACTCGGTGGCCAAGGCAGCGCGCATCGCCGGGTTCCGCAACGACCAGATCCTCCCCCTGGCGGTCGACGCCGACCTGCGCATGGACCCCGAGTCGCTGCGGGCCAGAGTCGTCTCGGATCGTGGGTCGGGGCGCCGTCCCTTCCTGGTTGTCGCCTCGGCAGGGACCACCGACACCGGGACCGTCGACCGGCTACATGCCATCGCCCAAGTGGCCGAGGACGAGGGGCTCTGGCTCCACGTCGACGGGGCCTATGGGGCCTTCTACCAGCTCACCGAGCGGGGAAGGACGGTGCTCGCAGGGTTGGAGAGAGCGAACTCCATAGCCCTCGACCCACACAAGGGCCTCTCAATACCGTTCGGCGTCGGCGCCCTCGTCGTCAGGGACGAGGCCGATCTGGTCGATGCCCATCTGGGACGTGGCGCCTATCTCCGAGCCGAGGACCACTACCAGGGGGTGCGGGACATCGCCTCCCTCGGCCCCGAGCTCAGCCGACCCTTCCGTGGTCTCGCGGTATGGCTCCCCCTCCAGCTCCACGGGGTGGCCCCCTTCCGAGACGCCCTCGACCTCAGCCTCGACCTCGCCGAGCACGCCCACGGTCGTCTGGCCACCATCGACGGCGTCGACGCCCGGTGGAGACCCGACCTGTCGATCGTCGCCTTCATGTTCGACGACGACGACAAGGGGAAAGCCGCCCTCGAGGCTGTGAATCGGGACCGGGCCGTCCATATCAGCCCCACTGTCGTCGGGGGACGCTTCGTGCTCCGTCTCGCCATCCTCAACCGCCGAACGACGGTCGAGCACGTAGACCACGCCATCGACGTGATCGAGAAGACCCTGATCGGCTGAATCGGGCCCCCTACCTCGTTAGGTGAGTGGCGCCAGCCTCCAGCGGCCGTAGCCGAGGTAGATCATGACCAGCCCGACCACCACGTTGTTGCCCATCTGAAGGGCCTCACCGCGGGGGGCATGCCAGATGATGGCGCCCACCATGACGGCGGCCAGACCAAACGCCGCCAATGGCACCAGGAAGGTGGCTCGATGGGTAAGGGCGGGAAGGATCAGGCCGAGACCACCGAGGATCTCCGCGGTGCCGGCGATGGTGTGAAGCGTGGGGTCGAGGTCGTACATCCATCCCAAGAGCTCGGGCAGCCCCTCGGGCAGGAGGAAGTGGATCACACCCACGCCGATGAAGTACAGCCCGAACACCCACTGCAGCACCCAGAGGAGACGGTCTTGGCTCATCGAACCAACCTACCCCGTTCTGTGAAGATCTTCCGGGGCTATATACGTGGAGATCCTCACAGAACGCTCTAAAGGGTCACTTCTACCGGGAGATGCTTGATACCCCGGATGAAGTTGGAGCGGAGACGGTCGGGGGCGCCGACCGAGAAGCCCTTCACCCGTGACATGAACTCCTCGAGAAAGACTCTCACCTCGAGTCTCGCCAGCGAGGCCCCCAGACAGACATGTCGCCCGGTTCCAAAGGTGACGTGGGGGTTGGGGTCGCGGGTGAGGTCGAAGACGAACGGGTCGGTGAAGACCTCCTCGTCGTAGTTCGCCGAGGTGTACCAGATGACCACCTTGTCGCCACGACGCATCGGTACTCCCCTTACCTCGGTGTCCTCGGCGACTGTCCTCCTGAAGTGCATGGTCACCGCCGAGGCCCGCAGCACCTCCTCGGTGGCCGTCTCGGAGAGACCGACGATGTCGCCCCTGAGTCTCTCCAGCTCCTCGGGATGGTCCTGGAGGAACGTCAGCCCGTAGCTGATGGTGTGTCTGGTGGTCTCGTTGCCGGCGACCATGAGCAGCGTGAAGAAGTTCTTGAACTCGAGATCGCTGAGCGGCTCCCCGTCAGGTTCGGCGGTGAGCAATGTGGTGAGCACGTCGTCCTGGGGGTGGCCGCGTCGGGCCATGGCGATCTCCTCGGCGTAACGGAACACCTCGAGGGCGGCCGGAGAGCGGAACGGGAGGAGCCGGTACTCCTCGGTGTCCATCTTGTCGACCACGACCGGGGTGTACTCCGGGTCGGCATTGGAGATCATCTGGTCGCCCCAGGCGACCATCTTGGCGGCGTCGGCCTCGGGGATCCCGAGGAGACGACACAGCATCCTGATGGGCAGCTCCCGGGCGATCTCGGTGACGAAATCGAACTCGCCGAGGGGCAGCACTCTGTCGAAGACCACGCCAACCAGCCGACGGAACGCCTCCTCATAGGTGGCGACGACCTTCGGGGTGAAGCCAGGCTGGACGAGACGGCGGAGACGGGTGTGCTCCGGCGGGTCGTACTCCATCATCGTGCGACGTGCCTCCAACTCGTCGGGCTTCATCTCCTCGATCCGGATACCCCGCGAGGCGGTGAACCGGTGGTAGTCACGACTCACCTCGATCACGTCCGCGTGCTTGGTGATGGCCCAAAACCCGGACCCATCGCTCTCCTCCACCCAGGACACCGGGGTCTCCTCCCGCATCCGCCGGAACCGGGCATGGGGGAAGCCGGTGACATAGGTGTCGTGAGAAATGATGTCGACGTCGGGGTCGTCGGGCACCCGATCGATGAGTGTCATGCCTGACAGCGAAACCTAGACGCCCGGGTATACGTTGTCCTCTTCGTGGTTTCACCCGATGGCGCCGGTTCGTCGCCGCCGGTGGGTCGGCGGCGCCGGGGCATGGCCGCGGCAGCCGGGCTTACGGTCCTGGCCGGTGGTGCGATGGCCATCGGAATCTTGACGACCACCGACCTGCAACCGACCGCGACGACGATCCCCACCGCGACAACCGTCCCGCGGACGGAGGTGTTGGAGCGTCCAATCGACTTCGAGGACTTCCACATCTCACAGATCGCAACGGACGCCCAGTTGGGGCTGACGCAGGTGGCCGTCGTCGAAGGCATCAGGGAGCCCTCATTGGTCGTCCATGATGGGAGCGTCTACCTGTTCGGCACCAGAGACGATCGGCCGGGTCTGCACGGTTGGAGCTCCCGAACGGGGTGGGTGTGGGAGTCGTTGGGCTCCCACATCGAGGATCAAACGTACTTTCGACCGATTGTGTCCACCTCCCTCGGCATGTTGACCGGCAATGCCGGGGACCAGCCCCACATCTGGTCATCCGAAGATGGCACGCTATGGTCGGAGATCAACCTCCCGGTCTCGATCCAGGAGTCCGAGACCATCGACAGTCTCGCCTTTGGGACGCTCGGCGATACGCTCTTCGTCGGGCTCTCCACCTACATAGACACCGCCTCAGTGGTGGCCGAGGCTGTTGCTGAGACACTCGACACACAGGTCGAGTCCCTCAACTGGTCATGGTCCACCACCTCGAACGGACTCAGTATCACCGTCTTCGGCCCTCTCGGGTGGGTGGCGGCGACAATGAGCACCGGGGAGATCGGGCTCGATGAGATCGACGCCCAAAAACTCCTGGAAGCGCCGTACGAGGAGCCTCGTCTCGTTGTGTGGGCGCTCGACCCCCAGGAGGGTTGGATCCAGGTGCCCAACCCCGGGAACATGAACTGGATCGACACCTTTCAGACCCTCGATGATCGGGCCGTTGTCGCCCTTGGCTATTCATCCACAGGGCAACACCTCATGAGAACTCATGACGGCGAGGGATGGGAGACGATCCACCCCGGTCGGGCCTACACCGGGATGACCTCGGGTGGGGGTCGCATCGCCCTCTACAGCAACAGCCCCCGCCTCCTCATCTCAGGGGACGGGCTCGAGTGGGAAGAGGCGGCCCTTGTGGAGTACTTTCCCGGCCGTCTCATTTGGGACACCGGCCCGGTGGCCATCGGAGACGGCGGATACGCCGCGGTCGTCGCCCACGCCCCGACAGTTGCCTTGGAGTACCAGGAGCCCGAGCCGGTGACAATGACCAGGGATGGGTTCACCCTCACCATGAACATGAACGCTCAGGAGTTGACCCTGGAAGGTGGGGGCGGCCGATGGACATATGCGGTCTACGAAGCCCAGAATCCGGAAGGAATCTCGCTCGATCATCCGACACGCACGGTGCGGTTCAGCAACCCCGAGACCGGTGAGCCACTCGTGTCTTTCACCTTCGACGAGCTCGTGGAGGCGGAAGGGGCCTCGTGGTCCTCCAACCATCCCTTGGGGCGACAGGCCGTTCTCGCCTTCAGCAACGACGGCGAGGAGTGGATCATCCAGGACCTGACGGTGTCACCAGGCGAAAACAAGGTCGTCACGGACCTCGTCGTTACCGAATCGACAGTCGTGGCAGTTGTCGTCGACATCGCGACCTGGTTCGGCAGCGAGACCGACGGGGGGCTCGAGATTTGGACCGCCCCCATCCCCTGACCAGTACCGTCTGTTCGTGACCGAGACGCGACGGATCCTCCTCGGCGGAGTGGCCACCAGCGTGGTCCGTGAAGGGGACCACCTGGTGACAGGGGACGGGAGGCGGATACCCGCCGACGAGGCCCATCACCTCCCCCCGGTGGAGCCGTCGAAGATCATCTGCGTCCATCTCAACTATCGGAGCCGGATGGAGGAGTTCATGACCCGTCTCCCCCCGGCCCCGACCTACTTCCACAAGCCGACAACCTCTTTGAACTCTCACATGGGAGAGGTCGTCCGCCCGCCGCGGTGCCGGTACCTCAACTACGAGGGGGAGATCGCCATCGTGATCGGAGAGCTCACCTACGACGTCTCCCCCGAGGAGGCCCGAGGACACATTCTCGGCTACACCGTCGCCAACGACTACGGGCTCCACGACTTCAGGGACACCGACGCCGGCTCCATGCTCCGGGTGAAGGGCTCCGACACCCTCTGCCCCCTGGGACCGGGTCTGGTCACCGACTGGGACCATCGTCACAAGGCGATCCGGACGCTGGTCAATGGTGAGGTCCGTCAGGAAGGGAACACGGACGAGATGGAATGGGACATGGCCTATCTGGTCGCCGACCTGGCCCGCACCATCACTCTCCTCCCCGGCGACGTCATCCTCAGCGGCACGCCGGCTGGGTCCCGCCCGGTGGAGCCCGGCGACGTGGTGACCGTCGAGGTCGAGGGTCTGGGCGCCCTGACCAACACTGTCGTCGAGGGGAGCCACCCGGTGCGTCCCGACGTCGGCGCCCAGCCCTCGGAGTCGGAGGAGGTGGTCTCCACGGCGCTCGGCGGCGACTGGGAGTTCCGGGGGGTGCGGCCACCCATGCCCACCAGGCACTACGTCTCGAAGTTCGACGAGTAACCGCGAACCCAGGGTTGGTGGACCCGCTCAGCGGGGCTGGGAACCCAGGGCTGGTGGATACCGGTCGACCCTCAGTCGATGAGGGCCACCGTCGCCTGACCCTCGGGACACTCGTCGAGGATCGGGCAGTGCCGGCACCAAGGCCCGGCCCGGCGTACCAGCCGGTCGCCACTCTCCCAGGCGGTGCGCAACTCGTTGACCATGGCGGCAACCTCGGCGGCCACCAGACCCACCTGGTCGGCGGTCGGCTCGGTGCGGTGGACGTCCCCGCTTGTCACCGACACCGCCTCCACGCAGACCGGGAGCTCCTCGCGGTTGAGCGTCCAGAGCAGGGCATAGAAGGCGAGCTGGTCATCGGAGTCGCCCAGCTCCCCGGTCTTCCAGTCGACGAGTCGATGACCACCGAGGTCGGCCTGGTAGACGGCGTCGATCTTCCCCACCAGCTCGACTCCCACTGATGGCTCGTGGTTGACTTCGACCTCGGCGCCCTCGAAGCCCACGGTGGGGAGCTTGACGAACCGGTGATAGAGCGCCCTCGCCTCTTCGATGATCGGGGCGAGCTGCGATAGTCGTGGGGCGATCTGTGACATCCGCGTGTTGAGCCCCGAGGACCCGATCTCCTCACGGCAGGCCTGGACGAAGCCGTCGTCGGTAATGGGGCCGTCACGGAGGTGGCGGCTGAACACCAGGTGGGCCAGACTCCCCACGAAGGCAGGCCTGGTGTCCGGTCCGTATATCCCCCTGAGCCGGGCGTTCGCTTGGTCCGGGCACTTCTTCCACGTCACATACGTCGAAGCGGATATGCGGACGGGATCCCCGGGCGTCACATGAGGGAACACCACGTTCATCCGCGGCGAGGGTATAGACCGTTTTCGACCGAGGTTCGGAAAAGAACCAAGCCCCGTTTACCATCGGCCCGCCGGCGACCAGGTCGACCCGGACGACCGCCCAAATGAAGACCCACCCCCTTTTCCGCGTGCACCCGCTGCTGGCCGCCGTGATCGTCTCCGGCGCGGTCTTCGCCATCCTCTTCGGGCTCTACGGCCTGAACCGATGGATCTCGACGGAACGGGTCATCGGGCGAGTCGTCGTCGGGGACGTCTCCATAGGCGGGAGGACCGAGGATGAGGCGAGGGTCGCCCTGGTCGCCCTGGAGGAGGAGTTGGTGACCCGTCCCGCCCAGTTCGTCATCGAGGGACAGTTGGTGACGCTGATGCCGCCGGAGGCGGGCCTCGACGTCGACGACGAGGGATTGCTCGAGGACGTGATGGCCTTGGGTCGTGAGGGGAACATGGTCTACCAGTTCGTGTGGTGGCTCAGTCATATCTTCAAGACGGTGCGTCTCCCCGTGCTCGGAGACACCGACCCCGAGGCGATGGAAGCCGTGCTCGACCATTGGGACTCCGAGGTGATCAGCGAGCCGGTCAATCCCGGAGCGGTGGTGCTCCAGGACGGGGCACCGGCCCCGATCTATCCCGAGACCGGTATCGGGCTCGACAGGACGGAAGCGGTCGAGATCATCGAGGCCAGCCTGCTCTCCGTGGACCCGAATCCGCTGCCGCTCCCCTCAGCGGTCATCGTTCCCCAGCTCACCGACGCCGACATCGATGCCGCCGTGGCCGAGGCGGTCCAGCTCCTCTCCGAGCCGATCAGCCTCCTCTACGACGGGCGGGCCGTGACCTTCGATCCCGGGCAACTCGTGGCCGCCTATGTCGCCACCACGATCACCGAGAGCTCACCGCAAATCGTCCACTCCTTCAACCCGGAGGTGATCGACACCTATCTGGACCCAGTTCGGGCCGAGTACGAGGCAGAGCCGGTCGATGCCCGCTTCGAGATCAATGGTGATCTGATCCTCATCATCCCCGGGTCGAAAGGGACCCGCATCGACGAGAGCGAGGCGGCGATGAAGCTGCTTCAGGCCGGCTTCACCAGTGGTCGGGTGGGGGCCCTGCCCCTCGTCGAAGACGCCGACCCCGATGTCACCACCGAGGAGCTCGAAGCCCTGGGTATCGAGCAACTCGTGAGCAGCTTCACCACCTTTCACGCCTGTTGCGAGAACCGCGTCGTCAACATCCAGCTCATGGCCGATGCCGTCGATATGGCCATAGTCCTCCCCGGACGGCAGTTCAGCCTCAACGGGTTCGTGGGGCAACGCACCCCGGAGAAGGGCTACCTCCCCGCGCCCACCATCATCGCCGGGGAGCTCGAGGACACGATCGGCGGCGGTGTCAGCCAGTTCGCCACCACCATGTACAACGCCGTCTACTGGGGCGGGTACCAGGACGTCGAGCACAAGCCCCACTCCTACTCGTTCAACCGCTATCCGGAGGGGATCGAGGCGACGATCAACTGGAGGGTCCCCGACCTGGTGTTCCGTAACGACACCGACAAGGCGATCCTCATCGACACCCAGTACACCGACAACTCGATCACGATTCGCATCTTCGGGGACAACGACGCCCGCACGGTGATGGGTGAGCACCGCGGCGGCCAGACGACCATCGACGTGATCTCCGGGGGCGGTCCCGACGCAGTCTGGGTCGAGTCGAGCGTGTCGGACCGCTTCGCCATCACCGGGCCTCCGCCACCCCAGTACCGGGGCGTCCCCGGGTTCGGGCTTGAGCAGGTCCACGTGGTCCAGGAGGAGCGTACGGGATGGAGCGTCACAGTCACCAGGCGCCTTCTCCTGGGCGGGAACGACCTCATCTCGGAACAGACCTGGACGGTGGTCTACCTTCCCCAGCCCACCATCTACGAGGTTCACCCGTGCAAGGTCCCGGGTCGGGAGGCCACCTGCCCCACCACGACGACGATCCCGCCCTCTACCACCACGAGCGGTGGAACGGGAACCTCCGGCGGCTGAGCCCTCACTCCTCCTCGTCGTAGAAGCGGAGGAAGGTGGCGGTCACCTCGGCGACCCTCTCCGCCGTGTCCTCGTCCCAGCCGCCGGGACGACGCACCGTTACCAGGTTCTGCTGGACGAAGACGTGGTCCACCCCTAGCCCGAGCGAGAACAGCCGGTCGGCCAGCATCGCCGGGATGCCGTCGGAGCCACTCTCGGGGGTGTTGACCTCGCCGTCCTGGCCGGTGAAGCTGCGGTCGGTGTCGATGACGATGACGTCGCCGACCGTCAACACATCCCTGATCACGATGTCTTGACCCATGCCCGGATCGTAACTCAGCCGCCGAGACGGCCCGATGGCTCACCGATTCGATGCACCTTGACCAGGTTCGTCGAGGCCCGGATGTTGGGCGGGACACCGGCCACCATGACCACGGTCTCCCCCTTCTCCGCGAGATTGTCCCTCTCCAACAGCGAGGAGGCGAGACTCATCTCCTCGTCCGTCGATTGACGGCGCTCGAACTCGTGGGGAATCACCCCCCAGAGGAGCGCCATCCTCCGCTGCGTCTCCGGGGTCGGGCTGAAGGCCACGACGGTCTGCTCAGGCCGGTACTTGGAGATCAGCCTCGCCGTGTTCCCGCTCTCGGTGAAGGCGACGATGGCCCTTGCCCCGACATTGAGAGCGATTTGAGTGGCCGCCTGAGCCACAGCCGAGGCGATCTGGTTCTCATCGCCCACGAACTCCACCGGGTGCTCCCCGCGGCGGGACAGAGTCCCTTCCTCGACGGTGTGGCAGATCCGGGCCATGGCCCGGACCGTGTCAGCCGGGTAGTCGCCGATGGCCGTCTCCCCCGAGAGCATCACGGCGTCGGTGCCGGCGAGGACGGCGTTGGCCACGTCGGTCACCTCCGCCCTGGTGGGTCGGGGGTTGTGGGTCATCGACTCGAGCATCTCAGTGGCGGTGACCGACACCCGACCCGCCTTGTTGGACCTCGACAGGATGTCGTCCTGGATCAGGGGGACCTGCTCCAGCGGCACCTGGACGCCGAGGTCGCCACGGGCGACCATGACACCGTACGAGGCTTCGATGATCTCATCGAGGTTCTCCAACGCCCGGGCCAGCTCGATCTTGGAGATGACCGGTGCCCCTCCCGCCAGCTTGACCACCGCCTCGACGTCGTCCCTGGTCCTGACGAAGGAGGCGGCGACATAGTCGACTCCCAGCTCCCGGCCCAGCCCCAGGTCCTCCTCGTCCTTTGGGGTGACATTCCCCAGGCTGAGGATGCTGTCGGGGAGCGAGACCCCCTTGTTGTCCCCCAGTGTCCCCGGCACCACACATCGGGCCCGGAGGGACGAGTCGCCCACATCTTCTACCTCCAGGGTGATCAACCCGTCGGCAAGGATCACACGATGACCGGGATGCACGTCCTCGAGCAGCTCGGGATAGCCAATCGGGATCGTGGAGGGCCCACCCTCCCATGTGTCGGGGACGAGGTCGACGACATCGCCCTTTGCCAGTTTGACCTCACCGTCGGGGAAGACGCCCACCCGGAGCTTGGGCCCCTGGATATCCTGCATGAGGGCCACCTGACGACCGGCGGTCTCGGAGGCGATACGCACCCACTCGAACATCTGCCTGTGCGTCTCGTGGGTGCCGTGGGAGAAGTTGAGCCGGGCCACGTCGATACCGGCGTCGACAAGGGATCGGACCCCTTCCTGGCTGCCGACCGCGGGTCCCAGTGTCGCGATGATCTTGGTGTGACGATGCATCGAGGCCGAAAGCTAACCCGTGGCCGGCGTTCCCCCTGGCTGGCTCGCCAGCTTTTCTCGTAACAACTCGTTGACCACTCGGGGATCCGCCTTGCCCTGGGTCTGTCTCATCACCTGGCCAACCAGGAACCCGACCACCTTCTCCTCGCCGCGGTCTCTGTAACCGGCCACGGCGTCCGGATTGGCCGTGAGGACGGCGTCGACGACCTCGCCGATGCGGGTTGCATCGGAGACCTGGATGAGGTCACGGGAGGAGGCCACCTCACGGGGGCCACCCTCGCCGGTGAGCACTCCCTCGAGGACCTCTTTGGCGGCGGTCGCCGACACCAGGCCCTCCTCGACGATGGTGACCAGCTCGAACAGCTCGGCGCCTCCGAGATGCAGCTCCTCAGACTCGAGGCCGGCACGGCGGAGATGGGACACCACCTCGCCGGACAGCCAGTTGAAGGCGGCGGTGGGGTCGGCCCCCAGGCCGGTGGCCTCGTCGAACACCTGACGGATCCTCGGCGGGCTCTCCGCAAGGGTGGCCGCCTGACGGCCGTCGAGCCCAACCTCCTGATACCGGCTCCTCCGCTGGGCGGGGAGCTCGGGGAGGGTTGCCGCCACCGAGGAGATCCAGGCGTCGTCGAAGGTCATGGGGACCAGGTCGGGCTCGGTGAAGTATCGGTAGTCCGAGGAGCCCTCCTTGGTGCGCATGGGGTGGGTGACACCGGCCTCCTCGTCCCAGTGCCTCGTCTCCTGGACCAGCTCCCCACCGGATTCGGCCACCCCGATCTGCCGGCTCACCTCGTGGTCGACGGCTCGCTCCAGGGAGCGGAAGGAGTTCATGTTCTTGATCTCGACCTTGGTGCCGAGACCGGTGCTGCCCGCGGGTCGGATCGAGACGTTGGCGTCGAAACGAAGCGAGCCTTCCTCGAGACGGGCGTCGGAGACACCGAGCTCGAGGACGAGCCCCCTCAGCTCCTGGGCGAAGACCCGGGCATCGGAGGCGCTGTGGATGTCCGGTCTGGAGACGATCTCCACCAGGGGGACCCCGGAGCGGTTGAAGTCGAGCAACGTCGCCGAGGCGGCGTGAATCCTCCCCCCCAGACCGACATGGGTCGACTTGCCGGTGTCCTCCTCCATGTGGGCCCTCTCGATGCCGATCCTTCGTGTCTCGCCGTCGACGGTGATGTCGAGATGGCCACCACGGCAAACCGGCACGTCGTACTGGGAGATCTGATAGTTCTTTGGGAGGTCGGCGTAGAAGTAGTTCTTCCTGTGGAAGACCGACCGGGACGAGACCTCGCTCCCCAAGGCCAGACCTATCGACATGAGATGCTCGATCGCCCTGCGATTGGGCACGGGCAGCGCCCCGGGGAGCCCCAGACACACGGGGCACACGTTGGTGTTGGGCGGTGAGGTGAAGTCGACGGCACACCCACAGAACATCTTCGACCTCGTCGACAGCTCGACGTGGACCTCTACCCCGATGACAGGCTCCCAGGTCACGACGCCACCAGGTCGATCACGGGTCGCGCCGTGAAGCCGGCGAGACGCTCCACCTCGGCCGCCACCCGGAACAGGGTGGTCTCTCCTAGCGCCGGAGCCATCACCTGGAAGCCTATGGGGAGACCCCGGCCGTCGAGGGCGATGGGGACCGAGACCGCCGGGTCACCTGCCAGGTTGGAGGGGATCGTGCAGATGTCGGAGAGATACATGGCCAGGGGATCGGCGACGCGGGCGCCCGCCTCGAACGCCACCGTGGGGCTCGTCGGGGAGACGAGGACGTCTACATCGGTGTAGACCCGCGCCAGATCGGCCCTGATCGCAGCCCGCACCTTCTGTGCCTGCCCGTAGAAGGCCTCGTAGTAGCCGGCGGAGAGCCCATAGGTGCCGAGGAGGATGCGTCTCGTCACCTCGGGGCCAAAACCCTCGGCCCTGGTCGCCGACATGAGGGCCTCGGTCGTCGGACCGGGGATCCTCAGCCCGAAGCGGATCCCGTCGAACCTCGCCAGGTTCGCCGAGGCCTCCGCCGGTGCGATGAGGTAGTAGGCGGAGAGGGCGATCTCGAAGGAGGGGAGGGAGACCTCGACCACCTCGGCGCCCTCACCGGCGAGACGGTCCACCATGTTCGCCGTCGCCGTCTCCACCTCCGGCTCGTATCCCTCGCCGGACAGCTCCCGTACCACACCGACGCGGATCCCGTCGACGCCCCGACCCATCTCGGCGCGGGGATCGGGGTATGCCCCGTCATAAGAGGTGGCGTCGAGAGGGTCGTGACCCCAAACGGCCTCGAGCAGAACCGCCGCGTCCTCTACCGTCCTGGTGAGGGGTCCTATCTGGTCGAGGGACGAGGCGAAGGCGATGAGCCCATAACGGCTGACGGTCCCGTAGGTCGGCTTGAGCCCTACAAGCCCGGTGAGGGCGGCGGGCTGGCGGATCGAGCCCCCGGTGTCGGAGCCGAGTGCGCCCAGTGCGGACCCGATCGCCACCGCTGCGGCCGACCCGCCGGACGAGCCGCCGGGCACCCTGGATACGTCCCAGGGGTTGAAGGTGGGCCCGTAGGCCGAGTTCTCGGTGGAGGACCCCATGGCGAACTCGTCGAGGTTGGTCTTTCCCACGATCACCGCCCCTGCCTGGCGGAGACGAGTGACCACCGTTGCGTCGTATGGTGGCAGATAGCCCCCGAGGATCTGGGAGGCGGCGGTGGTCTCCACACCGCGGGTGCACATGTTGTCCTTGAGGGCCACCGGGACCCCGTGGAGGGGTCCCCGGTCGCGACCGTTGGCGAGCTCCTCGTCAGCGAACGCCGCCGATGCGAAGGCTCCCTCCCGATCGATGGTGAGATAGGCGTGGACGATCGCCTCCGTCAGCTGGGCGACGTCCAGGACCGACTCGAGGAGGGCGACGGCGGTGGTCTTCCCCTCGCGGAGACGTCGTCCCGCCTCGACGATGGTCGGTCCGTCGGGTGTCATGTCTCGAGGGCGGGTGGGGCGACGAAGTAGCCGTCCCGCGCCTCGGGGGCCGCGGCGAGCACCTCATCCCGGGAGAGCGAGGCGGTGACCACGTCGTCGCGGAAGACGTTTTCCAACCCGAGGGTGTGCGTAGCCTCCACATGCGGGTCGCCTTCGAGGTCCTGCACCCTGGCGGCGTGCTCGAGGATGACGCCGAGTTGAGCGCGATATGTCTCCAGCTCGTCATCGGAGAGCTCGAGACGGGCGAGACGGGCAACGTAGGCGATGTCGACGTCGACGGGCATCGGGGCCCGAGTGTATTGGGGTCGGTGGCGAGCGAGGACGGGGATTGAGCAGCTAGGAGCCGAGGACCGCGGCCAGGGAGCGGTACGCCCAATCGAGGTCGTCGATGAGGACCGACTCCCCCGGCTTGTGGGCCAGCACCGTCTCCCCAGGCCCGAAGTTGACCGCCGGGAGCCCCCTGGCGGCGAGCTGAGCCACATCGGTCCAGCCCTGTTTGTGACCGACGCCGGCACCGGAGACCTCGGCGAGGGCCGCGAACAGTGGATGGTCCACCACCGGGTAGGCGGCGGGTGCGGCGTCGGCGATCTCGAAGCCGTCGGCGTCGGCGCACACCCCCCTGAGATGGGCGATCGCCTCCTCGGTGGTCCGATCCGGGGAGAACCGATAGTTGACGTTGAGCTGGAAGCGGGAGGGGATGATGTTGTTGGCCACTCCGCCGGCCGCCCGGGTCACCGAGATCACCTCCTTGAAAGGGAGTCCCTCGATGAGGTGGAGATCTGGGACGAGCCCGCCCATCATCGTGAGGAATGGTCCCGCCTTGGTGACGGCGTTGATCCCGGCCCAAGGTCGTGCCGAATGGGCGGCCTCCCCCTCGAACCACACGCTGGCATTCACCACCCCCTGACATCCGGCGTGGAGCTCGCGGTTGGTCGGCTCCAGGACGACGGCCGCCTCCGCCCGGAGGAGCTCAGGGTGGGCCTCCAGCACCGGACCGAGCTGGTTCCCGCTCAAGGGGCCCTCCTCCCCGGCATAGAACACCGCGACCAGACGATCGGTCCCCAGATCCTCGGCGAGATGGGTCATGACGGCGAGCCCGCCCTTCATGTCGGTGGCGCCCAGGCCGTAGAGACGGTCCCCGACGATCCGGGATCCCGCCTCACCTTGGCGAGGGACGGTGTCGGTGTGGCCGGCGAGAACCACCTTTCCCTCGGCGGGCTCACCCACGACGAGCGAATCCCCCACTCGAGCCACCCCTAGGGGCTCGAGACGACCGGCGATCGCCTCCTGGATGGCCTGCTCATGGCCCGTCTCGGAGGGGATGTCGACCAACCAGGCGAGCGTGTCCACAAGAGCAGGCACGGCTCAGGTGAGGGAGAGCCGGGCGGCGGTGACGAAGACCCGGGGGTTGGGATAGTCCTCGCAGTAGTTGTAGGCATAGGCGACACGGATCACGCCGTTGCCACCGACAACGAACTCCCCCGACTGCATCCAGGGGTCGTCGACCAGGGGGCGGCCCTGGGTGCGGCGCTCCTCCTGGAGCGCCCGCCCGGTCTCGAGCTTCAGGTCGCAGAACTCCTCGGGGTCGTCATAGAGGACCTGTTCGAGGCTCCAGTGCCCCAAGCCGAAGGCGCGATGTGCCTCGTAGCCGGGGTCGGCCATGATCCGCCCGGTGAGACCGTTCCGCTCGGCGTAGTCGGCCACCCGCTCCGGGTCGCCGGGGGCGACCACCATCACCTTGAGACCGGCGGCCTCATAGCCATCCATCTCCTCGAGCAGACGTCGCGCCCGCTCTCTACCGCAGCCGCACCCGAGATGACGCCAGAGGAGCACCAGGGCCGGACCGTCGGCCCAGGCATCGGCGAGACGCACCGGTGCGCCGTCGGGGGCGAAGAGCTCCACATCGGGCGCCATCTCCCCTCGTCGCAGCGGATTGCCCTCGATCGTGGGGCCCCGTTGCCAGCTCTGGAGCCACTGCCGCTCCGCCGACATGGTGAGTGCCATGAGGTCTCTGTCCATCGCATAGACCCTAACGCGGCCCTGGCTACCCTCGTGGCGTGACCAGGGCCGAAGCGACCGGCATCGCCACCTTCTCGGGTGACAAGGTCCTCGACGTCTGGTATCCCGATCCACTCTCGAACGATGACGCCCTGGTGGCGGAGATGGAGGGATCGGACACGGCGAGGGGGGTGGTGCGAAGGGTCGTCAAGACCGTCGTCCCCGATCTGACTCGGCCGCCCACGGGACCCGAGGACGCCTATCTCCGCCTCCATCTCCTCTCACACCGGGTGTTCCGGCCCCGAGAGGTCAACCTCGAGGGGATCTTCGGAGTCCTCAACAACGTAGTCTGGACTTCGGAGGGGCCCTGCGACGCCGAGGGATTCGCCCTCGCCCGGGCCAAGCTCATCGCCGACGGTCGAACGCCCTCGGTGACATCTGTGGACAAGTTCCCCAGGATGACCGACTACGTCGTGCCGGCTGGGGTACGGGTCGCCGACGCCGACCGTGTCCGGCTCGGTGCCTATCTCGGTCAAGGCACCACCGTGATGCACGAGGGTTTCGTCAACTTCAACGCCGGCACCCTGGGCAGGTCGATGGTGGAGGGCCGGATCAGCTCGGGGGTGATCGTCGGCGACGGGAGTGACATCGGCGGAGGGGCGTCGATCATGGGCACGCTCTCCGGGGGCGGCACCGAGATGATCAGCATCGGGAAACGTTGCCTGCTCGGCGCCAACTCGGGCATAGGCATCTCGCTCGGCAATGACTGCATCGTCGAGGCCGGGCTCTATGTGACCGCCGGAACCGTGGTCACCCTCGACGACGGGTCGACGATCAAAGGGCGAGATCTCTCCGGTGTCGACGACACGCTGTTCCGACGGCACTCGGTGACCGGTCGGGTGGAGGCGCTGTCCCGGGAGGGGACGTGGGGCGGTCTCAACGAGACTCTCCACGACAACGTCTGAGACCGTCAGACGTGGTGATGCCTTCGTGCCGGTTCCTTACGCGTTTAGGTACCCCATGGGGTACCTACTTACCTGAGGTACGCGTTGGTGATGGCGCTACGGTGCCAACGGTGCCCTACCGAATGGTCTATCTCGGGCTCGGTCTGCTCGGCGTCGCCGCGATCGTCTTCGCCGTGGTGTTCGCCACCGATGGTGAGGACCTCGTCCTGCCCGAGCCGCTGGAGTCCGTGTCACCGGAGCCGGGAGACCTGGTGCCGCCGCAGACAGCGGTCGAGATCGACCTCCCGGTCGGCTACGCGGCCAGCATCGTCGTCGACGGATGGCCGATCACCGACGCCATCTTCGTAGAGGCGACCGGGGTCTACCGATGGGCGCCGACTCCGACCCACCCCACGATCCAAAGCTGGTCACCCGGAGAGCACACGGTGGTGATCACGTGGGACACCTACACCGGGCTCCCCGACCCGGGCTCGTTCACCTGGACCTTCCGGGTCGGGTAGAGGGCCAGGTCAGGGCAGGGCGCGGGGGCCCTGCTCGAGCACCTTCTCGAAGGTCTCCCCGTCGATGATGGGGATGCCGAGCTCCTCCGCCCTCCTTGTCTTCGAGGCCCCCGGCGACTCGCCGACCACCAGCGCGGTGGTCTTCGAGGACACCGATCCCGTCGTCTTCCCGCCCCGCGCCACCACCGCCGCCTCGGCCTCCTCCCTGGTCATTCCCTCCAGGGTGCCCGAGACGACGAAGATGGTCCCGGCGAGGAGATCGGAGCCGGGCGCGGCCTCATCAACGGGGTCGACGACACGCACCCCGGCGGCGGCCAGCCTGGTGACGAGACGCCGGTTGTCCGGGTCCAGCGACCAGGCCCTGACCTCCTTGGCAATGACCGGCCCTATCCCCTCGACCCCCGAGATCTCCTCCTCGGCGGCTTCGATCAGAGCCGGCAGCCCTCCAAAGCGAAGCGCCAGTGTTCGGGCCACGGTGCCCCCGACATGCCGGATCCCTAGGGCCGTGAGGAGACGGCTAACCGGCCGGTCACGGGCGGCGTCGATTGCCCTGGCCAGGTTGGTGACCGAGGTCTCGCCCCATCCCTCCAAGCCGAGGAGCTGGGTGACGTCGAAGGTGAAGATATCGGCCGGGTCGTGTATCAGACCCATCTCGAGGAGGAGGTCGATGGTCTTGTAGCCGAGATGCTCGATGTCCATGCCTCCCCTGCCGGCAAAGTGGAACAGCCACTCCCGCACCCGCGACGGGCACTCGAAGCCTCCGGTGCATCGGGCCACCGCCTCACCCTCGGCACGGACAATGGGATAACCGCAGAACGGGCAGGTCGCCGGCATCTCCCACACCCGCTCCGTGCCGGTTCGGGCCGCGGTGACCGGCCCGACCACCTCGGGGATCACGTCGCCGGCTCGACGCACGACCACCTTGTCCCCGATCCGCACGTCCTTGAGGGCGATCTGGTCCTGGTTGTGGAGTGTGGCCAGGCTGACCTTGGCCCCACCGACGAACACCGGCTCGAGCACGGCGAAGGGAGTCACGGCGCCGGTCCTGCCGATGTTGACCCTGATGTCGTGCAGGGTGGTGACCTGCTCCTCGGGGGGGAACTTGTAGGCGATAGCCCACCGCGGCGCCTTGGCGGTGTAACCCAGGGTCGTCTGCTCGGCAAGGCTGTCTGCCTTGACCACCACGCCGTCGGTCTGATAGGGCATACGGTGCCGGTCCTTCTCCGCCCTGGCGACGTAGTTGTAGACCTCCTCCACCGTGGCGACCCGCTGCGAAGAGGGATTGGTGCGGAGACCCAGGGAGCGGAGATAGTCCATTGTCTCGGCGTGGGTGGTGAATCCGGGTCCGGCTTCGATCAACCCGAGCTGGTAGATCCAGATGTCGACCTTGCGGTCGGCGGTCACCGCCGGGTCTTTCTGACGCACCGACCCGGCGGCGGCATTGCGTGGGTTGGCGAAGATCTGGCCGCCCCTCTCCGCCTGCTTCCGGTTGAGCTCCTCGAACGCGTCGTAGGGCATATACACCTCGCCACGCACCTCGAGGACCGCGGGCACATCGTCGCCGACGAGACGCAGCGGGATCGACTGGATCGTCCTCAGGTTGGTGGTGATGTCCTCACCGGTGGTCCCGTCACCACGGGTGGCCCCGGTCGCCAGCCTCCCGTCGCGATACGTCAACACCACGGCGAGACCGTCGATCTTCAGCTCACAGACGTAGCCCGACGGGGCCCGGCCGAGTTGACGCTCCATCCGCGCCTCCCAGGCCTCGAGGTCGGCGCGGGCCTCTGCGTTGTCGAGCGAGAAGAGGGGGCGGAGATGACGGACCGGACGGAACAGGTCGGTGACCGGCGCCCCGATCCGTTGGGTGGGGCTGTCGGGCGTGATCAGCTCGGGGTGTGCCTCCTCCAGCTCGCGGAGCTCCTTGACCAGGGCGTCGAACTGGGCATCGGAGACGACGGGGTCGTCGAGGATGTAATAGCGGTAGGAGTGGTCGCGGATCTGGGCGCGCAGATCCTCGATGCGCTCGGCGCTCATGCTCCCGACGTTAACGAGGCACGACCGGTGAAGACCTGGGTCCGGTAATCGAGCCGGACGCTGCCCCCGAGCTCCTCGACATGGGTCTCCAGGGCAGCGAGCAGGGCCAGGCGACGCTCGTCGTCGAGGATAATGTGGTCGCTGAACGTCGAGTAGAGAGCGCTCAACTCCTCGGGCCTGCGTGTCGCCGACCACTCGTGTGTGAACACTCCAACGTCGTCGAAACCCGCGGTCCGCAGCTCGTCGAGCCAGACGTCCGAGTCCCGGCGCACGACGCGGATGTCGGCCTCGGCGAGCAACTCCGGCGTGTGACGTCGGTACACCGCTTCGAACTCCCCAAATCGGTCGATCTGGACGTTCCACATCAGGGCGATGACGCCCCCGGGACGGAGGAGATCATGGGCCCTTGGATAGCCGATCTCGGTGTTGATCCAATGCCAGGACTGGGCGGCGAGGAGGAGGCCGAACGTCCCCCCCGGAGCCGGCCAATCCTCGAAGGTAGAGACGACGACTTTTACCCCGGGCAGGCGACGTCGGGTGAGCAAGGCCGCCATCCCTGCATCGGGCTCTATGCAGATCATCTCGAGCCCCGGCCTGGCGAACCGCGCCGTGGCGATCCCCGTGCCCGAGCCGACCTCCACCGCCGAGACGACATCGGTGAGACCGAGCACGTGGTCCACGGCCACCTGGGGGTAATCGGGTCGGGCGCGGTCGTAGACGTCCCCCGACCGGCCGAAGACCACCGAGCGCTCGCTCATCCGGTTGCGGCGATGACGGCCCCTCCGAGGACCCGGTCGGACTCGTAGAAGGCCACGGTCTGTCCGGGGGCCACCGCCATCTGCGGTTCGTCGAAGTGGAGGAGCCCGCCACCGAGGGTCGCCGGCATCGCGGCGCCGTGGGCCCGATACTGGGCCTCGACCCGGCCCGACAACGGGCGACCGCTGACGGTGCTCAGCCCCTCGAGCTCGACTGTCCGGACGAGCAGGTCCTCGCGGCGGCCGATCACCACCGTCGCCGTGGTGGCATCGATGGAGACCACGTAGCGGGGCTCACCGGCGGCGATCCCCAGACCACGCCGCTGGCCGACGGTGAAGCCTCCGACACCGCCATGGGCGCCGAGCACCTCCCCGGTGTGGTCGATGACGGGCCCGGGTCTGAGCATCGACGGCGCATGACGGTCTAGGAAGCTCCGGTAGTCGCCACGCCCCACGAAGCAGATCTCCATGGACTCGGCCTTGGCCGCCGTGCGAAGACCAAGCTCGGCGGCCCGGGCTCGGACCTCGGTCTTGGTCATCTCCCCCACCGGGAGCCGGGTTCGGCCCAGTTGGGGGCTGGTGAGCATCGAGAGGACATAGGACTGGTCCTTGGCCATGTCGGCGCCACGGTGGAGCTCCCAGCCATCGGGCCCGCTCCTCACCCGGGCGTGATGTCCGGTGACCAAGACGTCGCATCCGAGCTCGTCGAGACCGTTGAGGAGACGGTCGAACTTGACGGTCCGGTTGCACTCGATGCACGGGTTAGGTGTCCGCCCGTGGGCGTAGTCGTCGATGAACACCGAGACCACCCCTTCCCGGAACTCCTCGGTGTAGTCGAGCACGTAGTAGGGGATGTCGAGGGCGGCCGCCACCCGACGTGCGTCCTCGGCGTCCGACAGCGTGCAACAGCCTGCGGTGGGCGCCTCACCACCCGGGCCCGACCACAGCTTCAAGGTGACCCCGATGACGTCGTGGCCGGCCTCTCTCATCAGGGCGGCTGCCACCGACGAGTCGACACCCCCCGACATGGCGACCATCGCCCTCATCGCAGCTCGCCCACCAGGTCGATGAGCGTGGCCACACCTTCGGACGCCTCGTCCTGGGTAGTGGTCCACCCGAATGTGAAGCGGACGCACTCTCTCGCCTCATCCGGGGAGAGACCCATGGCCTCGAGGACGTGGGAGACCTTGGCCGCGCCCGACTGGCATGCCGAGCCGGCGGAGGCGGCCACACCGGACTGGTCGAGCCTGAGGAGCAGTGTCTGGTTGCGGACATCGGGGATGCGCAGGTTGAGATGATGGGGCGAGCGCGGCCCCGCCCCCCCGTTGACCACGACGCCCTCGACCCCCTCCATGACCCTCTTCTCGAAGTCGTCGCGGATCCCACCGACCGCCGACCGGAACCGAGACCGGTCTTCGACGGCCATCCCCAGAGCGGTAGCCAGCCCGACGGCGCCGGCCACGTCGTGGGTCCCCGAGCGTCTGCCCAGCTCCTGACCCCCTCCGTGGAGCACGGGCTCGAGTCGGGTCCCCTCCCTGACAAAGAGGACGCCGGCGCCCTTGGGGCCGCCGAACTTGTGACCGCTCAGGCTGAGCATGTCCACACCCAGGCGGTCGACGTCGAGGCTCTCGCAGGCCGCCGCCTGGACGGCGTCGGTGTGCACCAGGACCGAAGGGTCGATTCTCTTCACCGCCGCCGAGACCGCGGCGACGTCGGTGACCACACCGGTCTCGTTGTTCACCGTCATCACAGAGACCACGGCCGTACCCGGGCCCATCGATCCGGCCACGAGGTCGGGGTCGACCCCACCGTCGCGGCTCACCCCGACAACATGCGTGGGATGACCCAGACGATGTAGGAAGTGGGTGGTCTCCAACACCGCCTCGTGCTCGGTGGCCATAGTGACCACACCGAGGCTCCGGTCTCCGGTCACCGGGCCCTTGAGGGCCAGGTTGTCGGCCTCGGTGCCCCCCGAGGTGAACACGATCTCCATGGGGCGAGCCCCCAGACAGGCCGCGACCCGTTCCCGTGACTCCTCCAGGGCGTCCTTGGCCTTTCTCGACACCTCGTGGGCACCGGACGAGTTGCCGAAACGGTCGACGGCAAACGGCGCCATCGCTTCCCAGACACCGGGACGCATCGGTGTGGTGGCGGCGTGGTCGAGATAGATCATGACCCGGTCATTGTCGCAGATCACCTAGCGTTCCCCGATGGCCCGGACCACTGTGTCACGACGGGTCGACGCCGACCCGACCATCGTCTGGGAGAAGCTCGCCGACCTGGCGAGCCATGCCAGTTGGATGAGAGACGCCAGGGCCATCAGGTTCACGAGCGAGGAGCGGACCGGCGTGGGGACGACCATGGAGGTCGAGACCAGGATCGGGCCATTCACCACCACCGACGTCGTCGAGGTCACGGAGTGGGTCCCGGGCCGAGCCATCGGTGTCACCCATCGCGGTCTGGTGAAGGGAAGCGGCCTGTTGTCAATGCGTCGGGACGACTCGGAGAC
>JAKEHF010000156.1 GCA_022615295.1 Actinomycetota bacterium
CCCGACCCGGTGATCTATGAGGGCCGCTACTACCGGGTCGAGGGCAACATCGGGCCGAAGCCCAAGGGGATCCGTCTCGTGATCGGTGGCAGTGGGGCGAAACGCACACCGACCCTCGCCGGGACGAGGGCCGACGAGTACAACTTCTTCATCTGCCCTCCGGAGGAGGCCCGGGCCAAGGTCGACATGATGCGGGCGGCGGCGGGCGAGCGTCGTGTCGAGGCCACGGTGATGGGTGGCGCGCTGGTGGGTCGAACGGAGAGTGAGTATCAGGCGCGGCTTGCGGCGGGAGCGGCCCGCAGAGGCATCGCTCCCAAGGAGCTCGAGGACCGGTACGCCGCCAATGGCTTCCCGGTGGGCACCCCGGGTCGGGTCGCCGAGACGATTGCCGCCCTGGAGGAGGTGGGTGTGGAGAGGGTCTATGTGCAATGGCTCCACCTCGACGACCTCGGCACCATGAAGGACACGGTTGACATCGTCCGCTCCGCCTGACCTGCCCGATGCCAGTCGGCGTCTCAGTCGTTCCTTCCCCGGGATCGAACCGCTGATCCGGGTGTTCCCCGAGGGGACCAAGACCGCCGAGGATGCGGCTCGGGCCGTCGGATGCCCCGTGTCCGCGATCGTCAAGTCCCTCGTATTCGTGATCTCGTCCGACGGGTCCTCGACGCCGGTCGTCGCCTTGGTCCCCGGCGATCTCCGTCTCGACACCGCCAAGCTGGGCAGGGCCGCCGACGCGGCGGAGGCGCGAAGAGCCACCCTCGACGAGGTCAGGATGGCCACCGGTTACGCCGCGGGGGGCACCCCGCCCTTTGGCCATGTGACCCCGGTCCCGGTGTACGCCGATCCCCGGCTCCGACGCAATGACCCGCTGTGGGCCGCCGCCGGGACCCCCACTACCGTGTTCCCCATCAGCCTTGCCGACCTCGACCGGCTCTCCGCCCCCATCTGGGCCGACATCACCGTGCTCTGACATTTCCCCTACGGCGATGTTGGAAATACCATTCACCGGGTGAGTGAAAGCGCGCCGCTCCTTCAGATCGAGGACCTCCACGCCACCGTCGACGGTTTCGAGATCCTCAAGGGGGTGGATCTCACCCTGAGGACCGGGGAGGTCCACGCCCTGATGGGTCCCAACGGCTCGGGCAAGTCCACCCTCGCCAAGATCCTCATGGGCAGCCCGCGATACAAGGTCACCAAGGGGAGAATCCTCTTCAAGGCTGAGGACGTCACCCGCTGGCCTCCGACCGATCGGGGCAAGGCCGGCATGTTCCTCGCCTTCCAGCACCCCGAGGCCATCCCCGGAATCTCTGTGATCCAGTTCCTCCGTCAGGCACTCTCCAACCGCACCGGTATCGACCTCACGGTCCTCGAGCTGCGCCTCAAGGTGATGGACGCCATGAAGGAGCTGGGAATCGAGACGTCATTCGCCGACCGCTATCTAAACGAGGGGTTCTCGGGCGGGGAGCGGAAGCGGAACGAGGTCCTCCAGATGGCGGTGCTCCGACCCGACCTGGCCATCATGGACGAAACCGACTCCGGGCTCGACATCGACGCCCTGAGGGTCGTCGCCGAGGGGGTCAACAAGCTGACCGGGCCGGAACGTGGCTTCCTGATCATCACCCACTATCAGCGCCTCCTCGACTACGTCACCCCCGACATGGTCCACATCTTCGACGATGGGACGATCGTCGACAGTGGCGGTCCGGAGCTGGCGATCAGGCTCGAGCAAGAGGGATACGAATCGTTCAGGACGGTGTTGACCCAAACGTGACCGACCTCGCCCATCTGAGGGCCGACTTTCCCATCCTCGACTCGGGTGTCCACTTCCTCGACTCGTCGGCCTCGAGCCAGAAACCGGCCCCCGTCCTCGAGGCGATGGACCGTTTCGCCCGGACCTCCTATGCCAATGTCCATCGGGGCGCCTACAGACTGTCTTTGGCGGCTACCGACGCCTATGAGGCGGCGCGACGACGTGTCGCCGACTTCATCGGCGCCGCCAACCCTTCCGAGGTCGTGTTCACCCGCGGGACAACCACGAGTCTCAACATGGTCGCCTTCGGCTGGGGGATCGAGAATCTCCTTCCCGGTGACCGGATCCTCACCACGGTGATGGAGCATCACGCCAACCTGGTTCCCTGGCAGATGGTGGCGAAGCGGACCGGCGCCGTGCTCGACCACGTTCCCCTCACCGACGATTGCAGGCTGGACATGAGGGTTCTCGGCGAGAAAATGGTTCCCGGGGTGAGGATCGTCGCCGTGAGCGGGATGTCGAACGTCCTGGGCACGATCCCGGACGTCCCGGCGATCTCGTCACTGGCCCACGCCGTCGGGGCTCGGGTGGTCGTCGACGCCGCCCAGCTCGTGCCCCACGCCGGGGTCGACGTGTCCACCCTCGGGTCCGACTTCGTGGCCTTCTCGTCACACAAGATGCTGGGACCAACCGGGATCGGGGTTCTCTGGGGGAGAATGGAGGCCCTGGAGGAAATGGAGCCCTTCGAGGGTGGCGGGGAGATGATCTCCGACGTAACGCTTCACGACGCCACCTGGGCGCCGATCCCCCATCGGTTCGAGGCAGGGACCCCACCCATCATCGAGGCCGTGGGTCTCCATGCCGCCATCGACTATCTCGACTCGGTAGGCATGGACAAGATCTACGCCCACGACCAGGAGCTCACCGCGGTGGCCCTGGAACGCCTGTCCGACGTGCCCGGACTCGTCCTCCACGGGCCGGCGGGCATCGAGGCCCGTGGAGGCGTCGTCTCCATGACCATGGAGGGGACACACGCCCACGATCTCGCCACCATCCTCGACGAGGGCGATGTGGCCGTCCGCAGTGGTCATCACTGCGCCAAGCCGTTGATGCGTGAACTCGGCGTCACCGCCACCGCGAGGGCCAGCTTCTATTTGTACAACACCGAGGATGACATCGACGCGCTCGTCGCCGGGCTGCGCCGCGCCGGCGAGATCTTCGGGGTCCGTTGACCAGGACGGGCTCGGCGTGAGCCGGGGGCTCTTCAGAGAGCTCGTCCTCGGTCCGGTTCCCAAGTGACTTTCAGATCGGGAATGGCGGCCCCACACGGGACGGTTACGGTTGTGACAATGGCGTTGGAGGACCTGTACCGCGAGGTGATCCTCGATCACTACCGCAACCCCCGAAACAGGGGGCATCTGGAGCACGCCGATGCCACCGCCCAGGGGGTCAACCCCCTCTGCGGGGACGAGGTCACCATCGAATTGGAGCTCAGCGACGGGGTGGTCACCGGGGTGGCCGTGGAGGGCCAGGGGTGCTCGATCAGCCAGGCCTCGGCATCGATGATGACCGAGGTGGTGAAGGGAAAGACCAGGGCCCAGATCGGCGATCTTGTCGCCAAGTTCAGGGGGATGATGTCGCTCGAGGACGGTGTCGACCCCGAACTCGACCCGGAGAGGCCTGGTTCCGTCCTCGGCGACCTCGAGGCCCTACAGGGGGTGCGTCAATACCCGGTGCGGATCAAGTGCGCCAGTCTTCCCTGGAACACCCTGATGGAGGCCCTGTCGTCGACCTAGCGGCTGTCACCAGGGCCATATGACGATCCACATCCCCTTAGGAAAGATAGGCAGTGACTCGTCGGCGAACCCCGCCGTCTCGGCGGGCGCCAAACCGGTCCGGAATGAGAGGAGCTCGCTGACATCGAACCAGACGACGTCCTCGCCGGGGCATCCGTCCAGTTCGACTCCGGCGACAGTGGTCGCCTGCATCGTCTCTCCACACATGGGGCAGGCGAGGGGTGACGCTTCGCCACGGTGTATACGACGCCAAATCCAGCCGACCCCTTCCTCACCGGCGGCCTGACGTAAGGCCTGTCTGTCGATAACCGCCCCCCGGCAGTAGGGGCACTCGGCCATGAAGCCACGTGACGTGAGCCGTCGTCCGAGCCTGGTGTCACAGCGGGGCCAAGCCAGATCGGTCAGATGATCCCTCCCTCGGTCATCCGTTTGAGGTCCAGGGCGTGGTCCAGCTCCTCTTCGGTCATCAGTCCCGCCTCGAGGACCAACTCCCGAATGCTGCGACCCGTGGCCGCCGCCTCCTTGGCGATCCGAGCCCCGGCGTCGTAGCCGATGTAGGGGTTGAGGGCGGTCACCACCACCGCGTTGCGCTCCAGGAGCTCTTGAGCCCGGACCCTGTTGGCGGTGATCCCGTCGACGCATCGGCTGGCAAAGGTGTCGGCGGCCGTGGAGAGGAGATGAATCGACTCCATCAGGTTGTGAGCCAGCACGGGCATCATCACGTTGAGCTCGAAGTTGCCGTTGGCCCCGGCCCAGGCGACGGTCGTGTCGTTTCCGACCACCTGGGCGGCCACCATCATCATCATCTCAGACATCACCGGGTTGACCTTCCCCGGCATGATCGAGGACCCGGGCTGGAGGTCCGGGATGTGGATCTCGGCGATACCGCCCGTGGGGCCCGATCCGAGGAACCTGATGTCGTTGGCGACTTTGAAGAGGGACACGGCCACCGTGCGGAGGGCCCCGGAGGCGGCCACCGCGGCGTCCTTGGCGCCCTGGGCCTCGAAGTGGTCGGCGGCCTCCCGGAACGAGTATCCGGTCCTCTCCGACATGAGGGCGATGACCGCCTCCGCGAAACCGGTCGGTGCGTTTATCCCGGTCCCGACGGCGGTGCCCCCGAGGGCAAGTTCCTCCAGCTCGGGGAGCATCTTCTCCAGACGCTCCACACCCTTGCGCACCTGGGCGGCGTAGCCGCCGAACTCCTGACCGAGGGTCACCGGCGTGGCGTCCATCAGATGCGTCCGTCCCGACTTGACGACGTCAGCGAACTCGGCGGCCTTGCCTCCGAGCGACCCCGCCAGCCGCTCCAGCGCCGGGATCAACTCCTCACGGATGCCGGCGATGGCGGCGACGTGGATCGCGCTGGGGATCACGTCGTTCGAGGACTGTCCGAAGTTGACGTCGTCGTTGGGGTGGATCCTCTCCCCCACGATCTCGGACCCCCGCCCGGCGAGGACCTCGTTGGCGTTGGTGTTGGTCGAGGTGCCCGAACCGGTCTGGAAGATGTCGAGCACGAACTGGTCGTCGAGGTCGCCCTCCATGACCTCGTCGGCCGCCTCACGGATGGCGCCGGCGATCTTTGGGTCTTTGAAGCCCATGTCGGCAGCGACCGTGGCAGCGGAGCCCTTGATCAGACCCAGCGCCCAGATGAAGCGCCGGTCGAAACGGATCCCGGAGATGGGGAAGTTCTCAACGGCCCGTTGGGTCGAGGCCCCGTAGTAGGCGTCGGCGGGGACCCTGACCTCACCCATCGAGTCCTTCTCAATGCGGTACTCCAATGTTGCCTCCTTGACGGTCTGACGCTACCGGCTCAGATGATGCGCCCGGCGTGTTCATAGACCGCCGAGCCGGTAAGCACCCTTGCCGGAGAGAGACGCTCGAGATCGAGGCTGGGTGACTCCCCTGTGATCAATTGGGCGAGATGACGTCCGACCGCATGGCACTGCTGGAAGCCGTGGCCGCTGAACCCGGTGGCCATGTAGAGAGCCTCGACCTCCGGCCAGACACCGATGATCCCGTTGGCGTCCAGTGTGTTCTGCTCATACAGCCCGGCCCAGGAGCGGACCACCTCCAGTCGATCGAAGACGGGCAGCCACCCGGCCAGCTCGGGCCAGAGCACGTCGTAGAACCGGTCACGATGGGCAGGAGTGAAGTCGAAGCCCACCGGGTCGTCGGGCAGCGACCAGGCCATCACGAAGGTGCCCTCGTGCTCGGGGAGCAGATAGAGTCCGCTGGGGAGAAAGGCGCTGGGAAGCGAGAGGCCTCTTCCCACGTCGGTGGCAACCACATAGACCGTGCGCATCACCGGCTGCACGGGGATCTCCACCCCGATGGCGGAGAGGAGACCCGTCGACCAGGCTCCGGCGCAGACCACGACGACATCGGCTCGTCGTGTGGTCCCATCGCCGAGGGTTACCCCGGTGGCACGCCCGTCCTCTCGGAGGAGCGAGAGGACCACGCCGGTCTCGAAGACGGCTCCACGTGCGATGGCGGCGCGGCGATAGCCCTGGGTGACGGCGCCGGGGTCGACCGAGCCGTCGTTGGGCCCGAACGTGGCGCCGACGATCCGCTCGGAGACCAGCGGGGGAAAGGTCGATGCCAGCTCGTCATGGCTGAGCCAGGCGACCTCACACCCCAGTCCGCGCTGAAGCTCGAGACCGATGTCCGCCGCCTCCCGGTTGGCCTCGTCCACCAGGAACAGGTTCCCCTGCTTCCTCGCCGCCGGGTCGGGTTGGTGACCCTCGGTCGCCATCAGATCTTCGAATTGGTCGAGGACCTCCATCGCGTACTGGGACATCCGGATGTTCTCCTCGAGGTTGAACTGAATTCGGACGTTTCCGTCGCTGCGCAGCGTCGAGGAGTGTCGGAGCGTCGGATCACGCTCGATCACCGTCACCCTGACATCACGGGTCGCCAGGTTGAAGGCGGTCGCCGCACCCATGCAGGCCCCACCGACGACGATCACGTCGCTCATGGCTCGAGGAGGTGCCGTTGCGACTCGTACAGGGCGTCGAGACGCTCCACCAACCCGTCGGGCTCGTCCACGGCGGCAGCGGCGAGGACGATCAGGTCGACGAGACCGTGGAAGTCGGCGAGCGATATCTCCTCACGCATGGCGACCGCCGGTCCGGCGCCGCTCTGCACGGCGTCGAGATTCCCCCGGTTGTGCCAGTTCCTCAACGCCACACACAAACCTGCAGAGCGATAGCCATATGCCCCGAAGGCGGTGGCCTCACATCCCCCGCCGTCCATGAGTCTGCGTTGGTGGCGGAGCCCGGTGTGGGTGGCCGTCTGGCTGATGAGGTTTGTCATCTCCTTGTCGAAGACGGTGGACCGGTCACCGGTGCGGATGATCGGGCCGGCTCCGACCGGGGCCGTGGGCAGCTCCCGTGAGGTCTCGATCGAGATGATCCGCGTGTCCTCGGGGACGGTCCGATTCCTGGCGGCATGGATGGCCCCGATGAGACCCACCTCCTCCGCCCTGGTCAGCAACACCCCGAAATGACGGAAGGCGGGTTGGCCACGCACCCGGTCGAGTGCGGCCAGACATGCCGCCACACCGGCGAGGTCATCACAGGCAGACGCCGAATGCATACCCGGCTCGGCCCCGTTAGGGCCGAACACCCACATCAGGATGTCGTCGTGATCCGGCATGACAGCGTCGGCGGCGGGGAGGAGACGGCCGGTCTGGGTGTCGGGGTCGTAGGAGGCCACCCGGAACCTGTCCCCGCCTGGGGGCGAGACCGTCTCGATCAGGGCCTCGTCGAAGTAGGCAGGGTCGACGCCGCCCCTGAAGACGAACCGGCCCGAGCCCAGGGAGACGAACGCGGGATGGTCCATGTGGGCCACGGCCAGCAGCGGGGAACGCCGATGGCGCCGCTTCTGAGTGATCATCAGATTGCCACCGCTGTCGGCCCGCATCGCCAGGTCGGGCCGCCGCGACACCCAGGCACCGACCCATGCCGCCACCCGTTGCTCCAACCCGGAGGCGGTTGGCAGACGGGTGAGCTCGGTGAGCCATCTCTCGACGACCGCCCTCCTCGCCATCGTCAGACGTCGAAGGGGGTCTCGGTGAAGAAGTCCGACGGGGCCTTGATGGAGACCTCGGAAGGTCTGAGGACCCCGAGACGCTCACGGACGGCCTCGTATCCACCGCGCTCCAGCTCCTCGGCCAGCTCGCTCGTGCCGCTGTCCACGATCCGACCGTCTATCAGCACGTGGATGCGGTCGGGGGTGACATAACGGAGGATCCTGCTGTAGTGAGTGATCATCACCACACCCAGCTCGGGTGAGCGCATGCCCTCCACCGCGGCGGCCACCTGTCTCACCGCATCGATGTCGAGACCACTGTCGATCTCGTCCAGCAGCGCCACCTTGGGTCGGAGGACCGCCATCTGGAAGATCTCCGACCGCTTCTTCTCACCGCCGGACAGGTTGTTGTTCAGTGAGCGGTCGAGGAACCTCGTCATACCGAACCTCTCGGCCTCGGCCTCGATGCGGCCGGCGGCCTCTTCCGACGGGATCCCCTTCTCGTCGGTGGCCTCCATCATGAACTCGCGTAGGGCCACGCCCGGGATCTCGGTCGGATACTGGAAGCTCTGCAACAGCCCCCGACGGGCCCTCTCGTCGACCTCGAGGTCCAGGAGCTCTGTGTCGTCGAGCGTGGCGGAGCCTTCAATCTCATATCCCGGCTTCCCTGTGAGCACGTGGCAGAGCGTCGACTTGCCGGAGCCGTTGGGGCCCATGATCGCGTGGACCTCGCCATAGGGCACCACGAGATCGAGACCCTCGAGGATCCGCTTTCCGTCGACTACGGCCCCCAGACCTCTGACCTGAAGGGCCGTCATTCTGTCTCCTCGGAGATAGTGAGATACACCGTCCCATCCTCGATGTCGACGGGATACACGGGCACAGGCTTGGTGGCCGGGAGCGACATCGGCCGCCCGGTGCGCAGGTTGAACTCCGACCCGTGACGGGGGCACTCGACGGCGTCATCGAAGATCTCGCCCTCTGACAGCCATGCCTCGGCGTGCGAGCACCTGTCGTCGAGGGCGAAGACCTCGTCACCCACGCGGAACATCGCGATGCGGAGGTCCCCGACCCTCACCCTCACCCCTCGCTCGTTGGGGAGGTCATCGAGGGCGGTGACGGCGACTCTCATGCCACCCGTCCCTCCTCCTGGGCGGTCACGAAGCGTCGGAAGACCTCCTCGGAGACCGGGCCCTCGATACCGGGGATGGGAAGCCTGTCGATGACCTCCTGGAAGAAGCCCCTGATCAGGAGTCGCTCGGCGCGTGGTCGGGGAAGACCGCGACTCTGCAAGTAGTAGAGATGGTCCTGTTCGAGAGGACCCACCGAGGACGCGTGGCCACACATCACGTCGTGACAGAGGATCTCGAGATTGGGCACCGAGTGGGCCTTGGCGTTCTCCGACAGGACCAGATTGCGGTTCGTTTCGAAGGTCGAGGTGCGCACCGCGTCCCTCTCGATGCGGAGCAGACCCGTGAAGACGCTCTCCGCATCGTCCTCGACGGCGCCCTTGAGGAAGACGTCGGACGTGGTGTTCCTGCCGACGTGTCTGATGAGCACCCTGTAGTCGAGCGTCTGCGATCCCTCGCCAAAGTAGAGGCCGACCGTCTGGGCCGAGGACCCGTCACCGATCAGGTCCACGCCCAGATCGAGCCGGCCAAAGTCGCCTCCGAGACCCACCTCGCCGATCCGGCCCGTGGCGTCGCGCCCGAGGGTCATCCGCTGGTGGACCACACCTGTGGCGGCCTGATCGAGCCCCTGGATGGCGAGCAGGCGGAGATGACCACCGTCGGCGACGTCGATGTCGATCTCGGGAACGGAGAGGAGACGGGCCCCGGGGCTGCTCCGATAGACGACGAGCACCCGGCCCTCGGCGTGATCTGCCACCCGGATCGACACATGTGGGAACGACGCCGTCCCGGCCGCCGTCGTCTGGATCTCGACCAGCACCGGGGTCTCCACGGGCCTCGTGAAGTCGACATAGAGGCCGTCGTCGGCAAACGCGGCATGAGCCGCCGCCAGTTTGTTGTGGTCGACCGGCACCAACGAGCGGTGACGGTCGGGCTCGATCTCAGACAGCCTGGCAAGCATGGCGCCGTCGGTCTCGAGGATGGCCCCGTCGACGATGAGGGCCCGTCCTGCCAGCTCGGTGAGACGTCCGGTGAACGGCCCGGGGGGCAATGGGTCACCCGGATCCACGACCGGAGTCAGCTCGGAGAAGGGGAGATCGTAGGAGACATAACGCCAGTCCTCCTCGCTCCCCGTGGGCTCGTCGAGCTTCTCGAACACGTCGAAGGCGGACTCCATGGAGGGTCGTCTCCAGACCGGGGCGCGAGCGGCGATCCTGGCGTGGGCGGATGAGTCAAACGCGGTCAAGAAAC
>JAKEHF010000157.1 GCA_022615295.1 Actinomycetota bacterium
CTCCACGCCCGGCTCACCTGTGTAACCCGTCCCGGCGATCCTCAGCTCGGCGTCCGACCACGAATACGTCGTGGCGTGGAGCCGTGCCGGGCAGTCCCCCACCAGATCACGGATCAGATCCGGGGCGCTTGGCCCCTGCACGGCGAGCAACACCGTGTCGTGTCGGACATCTTCTACCCGACAACCGGGCTCGGCGGCGAATAAGGCTATGACCCGCTCGTGGTTGGCGGCGTTGGGCAGCACCCAGAAATCGGTGTCGCTCCACCGCCACACGATCAGGTCGTCGAGGATCCCACCGGTCTGGTCGAGGACGAGGGTGTACTGGCACCGCCCGGGACCAATACGTTCGATGTCGTTGCACAGGAGACGTCGCAGGGCGGCTCCGGCGCCGGCGCCGCCAAGAGCGAAACGACCGAGATGGCTGACGTCGAAAACCCCCACCCCGTCGCGCACGGCACGATGCTCGGCGAGCACCGACCCGTACTGGAGGGGCATCTCCCACCCCCCGAACTCGACGAAACGCGCCCCGAGAGAACGATTCTGATCGTGGAGCGGCGACCGAGTCATCCGGTCAGACGTTCGCCGCGCTCCTCTAACCTGACGACTTCGGGCGGTCCCGGCATCCGGGTCGGCGGGGGGGCCTGTTCGAGATGATCCGGCTCCTCCAACCCGTACTTGTGGACGAGATGCAGGTAGTCACGCTGATAGAACACCTTGCACCTGATTTCCGGATGGAGGGTCTTCAGCTTGCGCACCTTCTTGTTCTTCTTGGTGACGAGCTTCTGGTTCATCGTGGTGATCTCGATGTACAGGTCGTCCTCGGGGAGATAGAAGTCGGGGGTGAACCATTTCGCCGGTTCCCCGTTCTCGTCGAAGTCGATCGGGAAACTGCGTGGCTCGTACTCCCAGGGGACGCCGTAGAAGTCGAGGAGGAGAGCGAACTGCCGCTCACTGTTGTGGGCGAATTCGATCTCGTTTGCCGTTGGATGGTCGGTGTTCAGTTGGCTCCTGCCTCGATCACCCCGGCATAGTGTAGATCGTCTGGAAATAACTGGTGGATTGCCCCCTCGACCTCCGCCTGCACAGGGCCGATCGCTATCCCGAACACCCCCTGCCCCCTTCGGAAGACGTCGACCACCTCTTCCTCGGAATGGGCGGCATAGATCGTCTGCCCGTCGCTGAGAAGGGTCACGTCGGCCAGGGGACGGTCCGAGTCCATCTGCTCCCTGAGGATCTCTACCGCCGACCGTATCTTCTTGAGACTCATCCCCGCGTCGAGAAGACGCTTGATCACCTTGAGCTGGACCACGTCGGAGAAGGAGTAGAGACGTTGGGAACCCGACCCGGTCGCCGTCTGCAGCGTGGGGACGAGGAGATTGGTCCTCGCCCAATAGTCGAGCTGCCGGTAGGTGATGCCCACGAGCTTGCACACCTGTGGTGCGCGATATCCCGCCAGTTCCTGTGTCATCGACTCCTCCGGGTTACACCAGTGTAACTCCGCCGGAGGCAAGCTAACCCCCGGTCTCCGTCGATGTCAACGCTTTCCTGTGGATAACTACTCGCCCCCGAGGAAGTCCTCCACGGTGGCGTCGGCGAGGAACTCGCGGAACTTGGCGACCTCCTCCTCCTGGTCGATCTCCTCGTCGAAGTGGATCCCGGCGTTGTCGAGGACCGTGGGAACGGCGAATATCGGCGTTCCCGTCCTCACGGCAAGGGCTATGGCGTCGGAGGGTCGGGAAGACACCTGGACCTCTGTCCCCTCGCGGTCCAGGGCCAGATCCGCATAGAACACCGAATCGCGCATGTCGGTGATCACCACCCGCACCGCCAGAGCACCGAGGGCGTCAATGACCGAGCGCATCAGGTCGTGAGTGAGGGGTCGCGGAGTGGTGACACCCTCCAGGGCGGTGGCGATGGCCGTGGCCTCGGTGGCGCCTATCCAGATCGGCAGGTAGCGGGACCCCTGACGCTCCTTCAGCAGGACTATCGGCTGGTTGGAGGGAAGCTCCACCCTGACGCCGACCACCTCGAGAGCCACCAACTGCTCGGCCATGGATCGAGGTTATCACCGGGCAGACGCTGTCTACCCCCTGGCGGAGAGTGTCGCGGCGAGGAAGTCGGTCCGGGTGGCGAAGACATCCTGGTCGAGCACGGCCCACACCGACCGGAGGTTCCGGTAGAGCCCCCTCCAGTCGAGGCCATAGCCGACCAGGTACTCGTCGCCCACCTCGAACCCCCGATATTCCACGGGGACGTCGGTCACCCGACGTCTCGTCTTGTCGAGCAGAGCCGCGGTGGACACGGTCGCTGCTCCTCGATCGGTCATCATCCGACGGAGGACGGTGAGGGTGAGCCCGGTGTCGATGATGTCCTCGATGAGGATCACGTTGCGGTCGAGCACGGGCGTGGAGAGGTCCATGGCAATTCCGATCCTCCCCCCACCCCCAAACCGGTTCAGACCGAGGAAGTCGACCTCGGCCGGGAGATCGACGCGACGCACCAAGTCGGCGCCGAAGGGCACCGACCCGTTGAGCATGATCACAAACAGGGGGTCGCGCCCCCTGAAGTCGTGGGTGATCGCCTCACCGAGCTCGGCGACCCTGGAGAGGAGGTCGGTCTCGGGGATCACCTCGGTGGCATAGTCCAGCGTCGTCATGGTCCCAGGAGCGGGCCGAACCAGTACCAGAGGGCGCCCCAGACGTCGCTGGCCCCTCCCTCGCCATGTCTTCTCACGGTCTCCACCGCCGGCGGGGGCAGGTCGGGCAGGTCGATGGGAGGCTCTGGAGCCTCGGAGAGGAGGCCCTCGGCGGCGACATGGACGGTGGCCTCGATCTGTGCCGTCAACGTCAGCGGCCCGGGCTCCACGCGGAGTCGGGGGGACACATAGGGCTGTCCCACCAACGCCCCATAGATGGCGAGGTCCCCGAACCCATGGTCGAAGAGCGTCTCGGCGACGTCGAAGTGCGTCCTTCGACCCTCACTCCCCAGTACCACGGCATACAGCTCCCGCCCGTCACGATTGGCCGTGGCCACATAGGTGAGCAGGGCCTGCGACGTGAATCCGGTCTTGATGCCGTTGCTCCCCTCGTAATCGTCGAGGAGGAGATTGGTAGAGGTCCCGATCCGTCTGGTCCCGTCGGGGGCATCGGGGAACACGACGATCCGTGATCTGGAGATGTCCCGGAAGTCCTGACGTGACATGGCCGCCACCGCCAGGCGCAGCATGTCACGTGCCGAGGTGACATGACCCGGGGCGTCGAGACCGTGGGGGTTGGCGAAGTTGGTCCTCGTCATGCCCAGCTCGACGGCCCGCTCGTTCATGAGTGCGCTGAACCCGTCGACACTCCCTCCGATGTGCTCGGCTATGGCTGTGGCGGCGTCATTGGCCGAGTGGATGAGAGCGGCGCGTGTCAACGCCCCCAGACGAACCTGCTCCCCGGCGACCAGGCCGATCTCCCGCTCCCCGGTGTTGGCAGCTCGCTGACTGATCGTGACCAGGTCGTCCTGGTCGCCACGCTCCAAGGCAAGCAGCACCGTCATGATCTTGGTTATGGAGGCCGGTGCCCTCACCTCGTCGGCGTTGCCCTCCCTGAGCACGGTGTCGGTGGCCCCGTCGTAGAGGATCCACGAAATGGCCTCGACGCTCGGGATCGGTGGGACTGCGAACCCGTCCTGGAGAAGCGGTGGGAACCGCCATGGTCCGGCGAAGGCCGGTGACACGGAGACCATGACCACGGTCATGGCTGCTAGGACCCGAATCAGCGCTCTCATGTGAGGTGTTGACGCAGCTCCTGGGTGAGAAGGGAACGGTGGATCACCCGGATCGAGTCGGCGCAGCTGTCGAGCAGGTCACGGGCCCGGGCCCTGGCATCCGGGTTGGCAGCCTTGAGAAGTGGGGCGGCGAGTTGGGTGAGAAGATCGGTCTCCCGCCCCACGGCCAGGCGTATTGACCGGAGATGACGTGCCTCGAGACCGTGGTCCATGAGCCGTTTCGCCTCGGTGGCCACCAGCGCCGCCTCTGCCGGGAACACAGTCGAACCCGGGATCGGACGGAGCAGACCCGCCTCGACGAGCTCGGAGAAGCTCTTCCTGCTGAGACCTGACCGTTTGATCAGGTCCCCCTCGTCGAGCGGCTCGCCGGGGTCGTCGAGACCCGGAGGGCCCGGCTCGTCGCTCGGTTCCTCACCCCTCTCCCAAAGCGTCAGCTTCGACTTGATCACCTTCAGGGGTAGGAAGTGGTCTCGCTGTTGGGCGAGGATGAAGCGAAGACGGGCCAGGTCCTCGTGGCCGAACTGTCTGTAGCCGGATGAGGTCCGGTCTGGGTCGATCAGACCCTGGCTCTCCAGGAACCGAATCTTGGACACCGAGATGTCGGGAAAGTCGTCTCTCAGCAGGTTGATGACCTCCCCGATGCTCAGGGACTCAGGCATCACCGTGAGCGACCAGGAAATGGAATCTCCCGATGAGGACCTCGTCTCCGGCCTCCAGCTGGGTCTCGTCCACACGCTCGTCGTTGACATAGGTGCCATTCGTGGACCCGCTGTCCTCGAGGAGGAGGCTGTCGGGCCCGGCGACCAACCGGCAGTGCTGACGGGATACCGTGACGTCATTGAGGAAGATGTCGCTCTCGGGATGCCGGCCCACCGTCGTATTGCCCTCTTTGAGGAGATAGGTGACACCGGTGCTGGGGCCGCGGGACACGACGAGGGCATAACCCTCGAGCCCGGCGACGTCGCCGGCCTCCTCGGGCGTCATCGGCCGTCCTTCGCGGTCGGCGATCGGTATATAGACCACGGTCGGGTCGGTCTCGACCTCTACCTCAACCTCAGGTTTGGGCCCGTCTGCTGCGGGGTCGCGGTCATCGGTCATTTCGCCTGATGATAGGGCCGTGAACCCGATCCAGGCACTACTCGGTGAGACTGCGGTAGGCCGACGCATCGAGGAGCGTCGCCGAGTCGATCGCACCGTTGATCTCGATGAGCCAGCCGTCGTCGTAGGGGCTGGTGTTGACCAGGTCGGGTCGCTTGGTCACGGCCTCGTTGACCGCGGTGACCACACCCGGGCAGGGGGAGTAGACCTCTCCCACCGACTTGGTGCTCTCGATCTCCACCACCAGGTCTCCTGTGTCGAGCTCGCGCCCTACTGCGGGAAGCTCCACGAAGACCACGTCGCCGAGTTGGTCCTGGGCATAGTCCGTGATCCCGAGACGATGACGGTTGTCACCCATGGAGCGGACCCACTCGTGCTCGGCTGTGTAGTGGAGTTCCTCAGGGACCTGCATGCGCCGGGATTGTCACGGTCGGCGGGACTCTAACCCCGACATCCGGGCATCGCCGATATAGAGGAGTGCGCTGTACCAGTAGAGCACCAGCCCCGCCACCCCGGTCACCCACGCCGTGGGACGCATCAACCCGGGGAGGACACCGGCCGAGGCCAGGTAGAAGGCGGGGATCGAGCCGTAGAGGAGGAAGGTGGCCACCTTCCCCACGTAGCGAACCTCGAGGGTCCCCAGCCCCCGCATGAAGAGGACCAGGGCCACGACAACCATAAGAGCTTCTCGGGCCAGCAGGGGCACGCCAATGGCCGCGGGGACGACACCGACGATCAGTCCACCAACGAGTGCCGAGAAGATCATGAGACGGTCGGCCACGGGGTCCAAGATCTTCCCCAGACGAGACACCTGGTCGAGACGGCGGGCGAGATACCCGTCTATCCAGTCGGTCCAGCCGATGATGAAGACGAACCATGCTGCCAGGGTCACATCCTCCAGACCGAGGAGGACCCACCAGAACACCCCGACACCAAGAAGACGCACAAACGAGACGACATTGGGGACGGTGACGATCCGGGACTCGGTCACCCAGCGAGCGTAACTGCTCCTATGGCCACCGGTCTGACGTCGCCGATGCCGCCAAGACGCCCCTGAAGACCACCAAGACTCGTCTCGACCCCATACTCGACACGGTCGGACCGGTAGGCCTCGGTGATGGTGGTCGAATAGAGGAGGAGATAGGGAAGATCCTCGGCGAGGATCCTCTCCATGGCCCACAACGCCTCGCGGGCCTCTGCGATGTCGTAGGAGCGCTCATACCGGGCCAGCTCCGCCTCGAACCGAGCGCTGTCGTACCCGGTGTTGTTCTGCACCCCGTCGGAGGCGAACAAGGGTCGATAGAAACCGGGGATGGCCGGGTTGCCCAGCGTCCATCCCAGGATGTACATGTCATAGTGCAGCGCCCCGTCGTCACCCGGGGTGAACGTGAGGTCGACAACGGTGTCGAAGTCGGTCTCCACGGGTCTCACCGTGAACCCGAACCAGCCGAGCGCCTCGGCGATCTGGGCGGCATGAGCCGGCCGCTCGGGGTCATACGACTCACCCGGGGTGAGGATGGTGAGGATGGCAGGGGCCTGCCCGCCGATCTGGAGCCCCGACCCGGCGACCACTCCCCCGTCGGCGACAGACGGCTCGACTACCCAGGTGTAGCCGGCCCCCTCGAGCAACCCGACCGCTTGGCCGAGTCTCGCCGCCAGGTCTCCCTCGAATCTGGCGGCTATCGCTTCGGCCGCCTCGGCGTCGTACCACATGGCGTTGGCCGGCCCGACGAAGGTGTCGATGACCTGGGCCGGGGCGGCTCCACCAGTTGTCATGGCAGCCCGATCGAGCACGAGGGCCAACGCAGTGCGAAAGGCCTGGTCGGACATGGGGGCCCGGGACAGGTTGAACCCCAGATAACGGATGGCATTGGCAGGGTTGGACTGGATCTCGATCTGAGCGTTGCCGTCCAGCATCCCGATCTGCTCCTTAGTGAGACCCTCCGGTGAGAGGATGGTGTCGATCGACCCGCCCGCCAGCGCCTGGGCGGCGCTCTCCCCGTCCTCGAAGACGTGATACTCCACCCGGTCCGGGGTGGTGGCCAGGGCGTATCCGGGGTTTGCGATGCTGACCACGAGGTCTTCGGTGACGTCGGCCAGGGTCATCGGCCCCCCGGCGACGTCGGCCACACCCTCCAGGTCGTAGATGTCGTCATCGACCAGGTCCTCCCAGACGTGTCTGGCCATCACCGGCGCCGTGCCCACCAGATTCGGCCAGAGACCAAGGTTGGGTCTGGAGGAGAACTCGATCCTCAGGCTGTGTGCGCCGTCGGCATGCACCGACTCCACGGTCTCCGGGTAGGACAGGGCCCAGCTCCCACCTAGCTCGAGACGACGGACGGTGTCGAAGGTGAATACGAAGTCCTCGGCGGTGATCGGAGCCCCGTCGCTCCAATGCATCCGCTCGTCGAGGGTCACCCTGACCCGCCACCCCTCCTCGTCCCAGAGTGGTGCGGTCTCGGCTACGGCGAGCTCCGGTTCCATGGTCCCGGTGGAGGTGTCGAGACGGAAGAGCGCCGGCTTGGTGGGACCGAGTATGTAGGCGTCCCAAACCGAGGGGCTTCGACCGTAGAAGGCCCAGAAGTTGTCGGTGGTCAGACCGGAGAGGACACCCACCCGGTAGACGAAGGGCTCCGAGACGGGAGTGGTCCCCGTGATGCTTGGCGCCACCGTAGGAGTGTCGATGTCCACGGGTGTCTCGGCCACCGGTCGCGTCTGGGTAACGGCGCCGACGGCCAAGAGAACGAGCACGATGCCGGCACCGACCGACCGGATGGTCTTTTCCCGCATAGCCATTCCTCCCGAACACAAGGATCGGCAGTTGGCGAACGGCTCTTTACCGGCTATCCACGCCGGCGGTCCCGGCTACCATGCCCGCTTCCGGGCTGTGGCGCAGCTTGGTAGCGCGCTTGACTGGGGGTCAAGAGGCCGGGAGTTCAAATCTCCCCAGCCCGACCCATCGCCTCCTCGCGCGGCACCCCAGTCACCCGTTGAACGATTCCCCAAGACTCCGGTGAGGCTGGCCCGTCACGGAGGCATGGGTCGATACGGATAGACCCTGCCCAGAGGGCTGATCCAGCTCCACATTCCGTCACTCGATCTGACCACATGCCACCCTTTGTGCTTGCGGATGTGGTCCCGCCGGCACAG
>JAKEHF010000023.1 GCA_022615295.1 Actinomycetota bacterium
CCGATGCGTGTGCGGAGTCGTGCTCAGCGAGCCGGCGGGATGTTGTGGTTGCTATTTCACCTCTCCGCGGGACGCCGCCCCGGCTGACCCGCTCGCCCTCAATCTGACCGACTAGACAAGGGGAGAGACCTCACTCCACTTTGTCGGCGGCGAACGGCTTGACACGATCTTGATACAACCGTATGGTTGTATCAATGCAGCTGGTCGCTCCCGACTTTGACAGCCTGTTCGCCGCCCTGGCCGATCGCACCCGTCGTGACATCGTGCGTCGGGCGATCGACTCCGAAGAAGGGGTCGCCGAGCTGGCGAGCCACTACCGGATGAGCTTCGCCGCGGTGCAAAAGCACATCGCCGTCCTGGAGCGAGCCGGCCTCGTCACCAAACACCGGATCGGTCGTCGCAAGGTGGTCCGCACCAACGTAGAGACGCTCCGCACCGCGCGACGGATGCTCGACCAATACGAGGAGCTGTGGCGGGGCCGGATCGACCGCATGTCCGAGCTCGTAAACGAATACACAAGGGAGACGCACCAATGACCGTTACAGCCGTCCACAAGGATCCGCACGCCCTGAACCTCACCGTCGACGCCGAGTTCGAAGCCTCACCCGAGCGTGTCTGGGAGTTGTGGGCAGACCCGCGCCAGCTCGAGCGCTGGTGGGGTCCGCCGACGTATCCGGCCACCGTCACCAGGCACGACCTGAGACCCGGCGGCCGTGTCGAGTACCACATGACGGGCCCCGAGGGCGATCAACCGCGCGGCTACTGGGAGATCCAGGAGGTCGATCCCCCGCGCTCGCTCGTGGTCCGCGACGGCTTCGCCAACGAGGACGGCACGCCGAACACCGAGATGCCGACCAGCGAGTTTCGAGTCACCATCGAGGAGGTGGGGGCGGGACGGACCCGGATGTCGATCGTTAGCCTCTTCCCGAGCCCGAAGGCCATGGAACAGCTCCTCGCCCTCGGCATGGAGGAGGGTCTGACCCAGGCGATGGGTCAGATCGATGCCATCCTCGCCGGCGGCCCACGGTCATGACACCGCGACGATCTACCGCGCACTCCACCACAGAGACCGACCACACGAGGAGGATTCCATGACCCACACCGACACCATCACCCGGACCCTCGCGGTTCCCGGGGCGACCCTCACCTACGACGTCCGCCCCGCCGTGGCGCCCCAGGCCACGCCTCTGTTCCTGATCGGCTCGCCGATGGGCGCCGCCGGCTTCAGCACCCTTGCCTTCCACTTCACCGACCGGACCGTGGTCACCTACGACCCACGGGGAAGCGAGCGCAGCCGGCTGGCCGAGCCGACCACGCCACCGACCCCCGAGCAGCACGCCGACGACCTGCACCGGGTCATCGCCGAGGTCGGAGGGCCGGTCGACATGTTTGCCAGCAGCGGCGGGGCGGTGAACTCGTTGGCCCTCGTCGCCGGTCACCCCGAGGACGTGAGGACCCTCGTCGCCCACGAGCCCCCACTCCCGGCTCTACTCCCCGACCGGGAGGCGGCGCTGGCCGCCGCCGGCGCCGTCAGCGAGACCTATCGCCAGCGAGGATGGGGGGCAGGGATGGCCCACTTCATCGCCATCGCCGGTCATCGCGGTGAGTTCCCGGCCGACTTCGCTGGACAACCTCCCCCCGACCCGGAGATGTTCGGGCTTCCCTCGGAGGACGACGGGTCGAGGACCGACCCCCTCCTCGGTCTGGCCCTGATCGGGTCGATCGGGTACGAACCCGACCTCGATGCCCTGCGCGCCGCCTCGACCAGGATCGTCGTCGCCGCCGGCGTCGAGTCGGAGGGCGAGATGGCGAATCGGGGCGCCTTCGCCGTTGCCCAACGTCTGGGAACGATGCCCGAGATCTTCCCCAGTCACCACGGCGGCTTCCTCGGGGGCGAGTACGGGCAAATGGGCGACCCGGACGCCTTCGCCGCCAAGCTCCGCGACGTCCTCGCCGGGGTGTGAGCGTCGGCCTGCCCGAGCACGTCGCCTCGATGCACAGCGGTTCACCAAGGCCCTGACCGCGATCCCACCGGGGGCGACCCGTCGCCACCCGAGCACGGCTGTTGAGCCGAAGGGCCGCCCGGATCGGTATGCGCGATCGCTGCACCGGTGTCGGTGAGCCCTGTCATAGGAGGACCGGCCCCCGAGGAAGGGACGAAAGTCCCGTCCCCTGAGGTCCACCGCCCCGACACGAGGGTCCCGGCCACGTCATCTGAGCCGTCTGCTACCATGCAGGCCACCCAGGGTGGGGTGGGATGTGATCGGTGACCTTCGGATGGGAGAAGATGAGAGAGATACACAAAAAGGGGGCGCTCAACCGCTTGAAGACGGTGCGTGGCCATCTCGACGCGGTGATCGTCATGGTGGACGAGGAGCGGTACTGCCCTGACGTGATGAAGCAGGTCTCCGCCCTCCAGGCTTCCCTGGAGAAGGTCAACCGGATCCTCTTGCAGAATCATCTGGAGACCTGTGTTCCCGAGGCGGTCGCCGAAGGCCGCTCCGCCCAGATCGTCGACGAGCTCATGGAGACCCTGCGTTACACCGACGCCGTCACCGGGCCGTCGAACACAAGTCACGAGACCGAGGAGGTGGTGGCATGACCTATCGCACGCTGAATGTTCCCGAGATCCACTGTGACCACTGTGCCCACTCCATCGAGGGCGCCGTCGGGTCGCTGGCCGGTGTCGAAGCCGTGAAGGTGGACATCCCCGGCCGAAGGGTCGACGTCAGATACGACGACGCCGCGGTCGACCTCGTTGCGATCGTCTCCGCCATCGAGGGCCAGGGTTACGAGGTGGCCCTCACACAGTGACCAAGACCCTCGAGAACCCCACAAGCGAGACCCGTTTCGACGTCGAGGGGATGAGCTGCGCCTCCTGCGCTTTGCGGGTGGAGCGAATCCTCTCCAGACAGCCCGGAGTGTCGGAGGCCTCGGTCAACTTCGCCGGGGCCGAGGCTCGGGTGGTGTACGACCAGGACCAGGTCGGCGTGGGCAGTCTGGTCGAGGCGGTACGCAAGATCGGCTACGAGATCACACCCGTCATCCCAGAGTCGATCGAGAACCGTCGACCGGTGACCGAGCGTTACACCGTCGAGGCCAGGGCCCAACGACGCAATCTGATCGGCGCAGCCCTCTTGACGATCCCGGTGGCCGTCCTGGCCATGGCCGGCGTCGACACCACATGGAGCCGTCTGGTCCAGTTGGTGCTGACCACGCCGGTGCTCTTCTTGTTCGGCCGGCAGTTCCACCGCAATGCCTGGCTCCGCGCCCGGTCCTTCGACGCCAGCATGGACACCCTGGTCTCCCTGGGCACGCTCACCGCCTATCTGTTCTCGGTGTGGTCTCTGTTCGAGGGGGAGCACCTCTATTTCGAGACAGCGGCGATCATCACCACCTTCATCCTCTTGGGTCGGTACTTCGAGGCGTTGGCCAAGGGAAGAGCCTCCAGCGCCATCGCCCGGCTGCTGGAACTGGGAGCCAAGGAGGCCCGGGTGCTTCGTGAGGGAAGAGAGCTCGAGATCCCCGTCGAGGACGTGGTCAGCGGCGATCTCCTGGTGGTGAGACCGGGTGAGAAGATCCCGGTCGACGGTGAGGTCCTCGAAGGGATGTCTTCCGTCGACGAGAGCATGCTCACCGGCGAGTCGGTGCCGGTCGACCATGTTCCGGGAGACCGGGTGTTCGGTGCCACCGTCAATCAACAAGGCCGCCTGGTGATCAAGGCCACCCGGGTGGGCGCCGAGACGACCCTGGCCCGCATCGTGGGAATGGTGGAAGAGGCGCAGGCATCGAAGGCGCCAGTGCAACGTCTCGCCGATCGGGTGTCCCGGGTGTTCGTCCCCGTCGTGATGGTCGTCGCAGCCGGGACCTTCGCCGGATGGACGCTGGGCGAGTCGAGTGTCACAGCGGCTTTCACCGCGGCGGTGGCGGTCCTCATCATCGCCTGCCCCTGTGCCCTTGGCCTGGCCACCCCGATCGGGATCATGGTGGGGAGCGGTCGGGGAGCCGAGATCGGAGTCTTCTTCAAACGCGCCGACACCTTCGAACGGTCCCGCGAGATCGACGTGGTCGTCTTCGATAAGACCGGCACCCTCACCGAGGGGATCATGTCGCTGACGGATGTGGTCACGTACGAAGACGAGCGGCGATTCCTCTATCTGACGGCCTCTCTCGAGGCGGCCGGCTCCCACCCGATCGGAAAGGCGGTGGCACTGGGAGCTGAGGAACGTGACATCGAGCTGGGAACCGTCGACGAGTTCGTCAACCACCCCGGGATGGGTGTGACCGGCAAGATCGACGGCATCCAGGTGGTCGTCGGCAAGGAGAAGCTGGTGGCCGACGCCGGGTTGCGTCTCCCCTCCGCCTACGCCGAAGCGATGGAGCGACTCGAAACAGAGGCCAAGACTGTCTTTCTCGCCGGCTGGGACGGCGAGGTGCGTGGGGCCATCGCCGTGGCCGACAGCTTGAAGCCGACCGCACTCACCGCCGTCACCGAACTGGGAGCGATGGGGGTCGAGGTGGCGATGCTGACCGGGGACAACGAGCGCACCGCCGCCGCCATCGCCGCCCAGCTGGGTATCACGCGGGTCCTCGCCGAGGTGCTGCCCGAAGACAAGGTGGAGGAGGTCCGCCGACTGCAAGCGGAGGGTCTGGTCGTTGCCTTCGTCGGCGACGGCGTCAACGACGCCCCCGCCCTCACCCAGGCCGACCTGGGGATCGCAATCGGAACCGGAACCGACGTCGCGATAGAAGCGGGCGACGTGGTGCTGATGTCGGGCGACCCAGCCCTGGTGGTGCGGGTGATGCGTCTCGCCCGCCGCACCTTCCGGACCATTGTGCAGAACCTGTTCTGGGCGTTCTTCTACAACGTTGCGGCCATCCCTCTGGCAGCACTCGGCATGCTCCACCCGATGATCGCCGCCGGAGCGATGGCCTTCTCCAGCGTTTCGGTTGTGGCCAACAGCCTCCGCCTCCGCCGCTTCGGCAGATGACCCATCGGCCCGAGCATCATCCCCCCGCCGAGCCACCCCGACCCTGAGACGCGTCCCGGCGGAGCCGCCGGCAATCGGCGAGAATCTCTGTCGAAGGGACGCCGGGCTGATCGTCGTGGGGTTAGAGGCGGGAAACCACCCGCCGTGACGGAAAGGGAACGCGGTGAAGTACGCATTGCTGATCTACTCGGAGCCCTGGAGTGGCGCCCCGCCAAGCCGGAGGAGGCGGAGGCGATGATGACGCCTTGGATCGAGTACACGAATGCTCTGCAGGAGGCAGGTGTGATGCTCGGCGGCGAGGCGCTCAAGGGGATCGAGACCGTATCGGGCCTATGCACGCGCGATCCCGGGTTGGTGGCCGAGACTGCATGCCCATCGGGACCTCGTCATCGCTCACCCGACGACGACCGATCACGAAACGAGAAGGGATTCGACCACGACGTCGAGAGCTAGACGAGAGCGACAGGTGGCGTGGAGGAAACAGGTCTGCTCACCCATGTCGAGAATCCGCTGTGCGAAGTCGATGTCCTCGGACGTGACCAGGTAGACATGGGTCTCCACCGGGTCCATCCTCCCCGGGCGGCCCGCCCGGCCCGGGTAGAAATGGGTGTCTTGGACGATCCGGTACTCCTCCAGGTGCTTCTTCGTGATCCTGGCGTACCGTCCGAACTGTGTCATGAAACAGAAGCCGATCCCGGCGGACATGTAGGTGAGTGCGTCAGGGGCACGACCCGGAGCCCCTGACCCGTCGGCCTCGTCGGACAGGAAGCGGAACTGGGAACCGATCGGGCTTATCAGGTCCTCGACTATCGCTTTGACCCCGTCCTCTCTTACGACACAGCCGGCCCTGACGTGGAGGGTCCTGCTCTGGGACTCCTGGAGGCTCGTATTGACACCCCCAGGTCGTCCTTCGACCAGGACCGCGTCACGGAGTCTCACCATGAGCCCGTCGGCCACCGACCCCTGCGCTGGAACGATACGGTCGAGCAGGTCACCGGGGTCGGGGAGGGCCGGTCCGTCCACGGCCCCCACCCGCCCAACCTGGGTGGTCACACCATTGTGATGCAGGGTGAACACGCTGCCCAACACGGTGGTGAGCAGACCGTGCACCGGGGACAGCTCAGCCGCCTCGGTCACCGTCGCCCGAAGATCGGCCGGGCCGTCGGGCAGTCTCACGGTGAGCCTCGGGTCGAGGGCGCCACCGGTCATGGTGCCGGCCAACGCGGATCCCTCCATCGTGTACCGGTTCTCCAGGATGAGCTCCATCCCATGGGTATCGATCCCCCGGGTCCCCGCCAGAGATGTGATCTCATTGGCATAGGAAGACACCATCCCGGTGATGAAATGACACAGCGGGCATGGCGCCCGGTCGTAGCCCGCCAGGTACGGCCCCTCGTCGCTGACCAGACGCCAGGCGGACCCGGTGGCTCCGTTGACCACGACCGCTTCCTTCTGCATCCCCGCCAAGGCTCGCACCCAGGTGCGAACGGCCACACCACCACGCGATTCGGGAGCGGTGAGTCCGAGCTCGTCGACGTTCGCGACGGGAAAGAAGGCTGGGCGGGGGTCCGAGCCCAGGACGTCCGGCGCTTGTGTCATCGTGACTCCACCGCAATCACGCGGGCGGTGTGAGCCTAACCTCTCGCCACATTCGTGCGCAGACCGGACATACGTGCGAAACGTGAACCAAGCTCACATGCCGAGGGCTCTGGCTCCAGCGGCCCGGGGTAACGTCGTCGGCATGGCCCCCGACTTCACCCTGACCGACCAGGCCGGGGAGCCGTGGACGCTCTCCGACCATCTCGACGCTGCCGCCCTACTGGTGTTCCTCCGCGGCGACTGGTGACCGTACTGCAACGGCCAGCTGGTCAGCATGGCGATGCGTCATGAGGAGCTCCTCGGCGCCGGCGTGAGGCTGTACGCCATCTCGGTGGACAGTCCGGAGAGAAACGCCGCCATGGTGATGAAGCTGTCCTTGCCGTTCCCCTATCTCTCCGACCCCGACCGCTCCCAGGCGATCATTCCCTACGAGGTGGCCGACGAGAAGGACGATCGACTCTCGCGGCCCGCCCTCATCGCGGTCACACCCGATGGGCGCGAGGTGTTCCGATTCGTCTCACGAGACTTCGCCGAGCGCATGCCCGAGGACGAAGTCGTGGCCACGGCGCGACGTCTCAACCTGAGACCCACGACTCAGGACCCGCCTCTCGTCGGCGACGTCGAGGAGGGCCCACGATCGCTCACCCTCCCCGCCCTCCGGGTCTATATGCGGGGGGCTCGTTTCGCGGCGCTCGCCATGGGTCTCCGCCACGGTCATCACGCCGAGGAGATCAAAGAGGACTCCAAGGCATACGTGAGCGAGATGGATCGCTACACGCAGGCCCTCGACTGGCTCGTGGAACGCCAGGGGTCCTCCAGCTGAGCCAAGCCCGGCCCGCCCTCGTCCATCAAAACGGCTGCGTAGGCTCCCCGACGATGGTCCAGACAGGGTCGGACGGACACGAGTCAGTCATGTGGCACAAGGTGGCCGACCCCGGTGACCTGCCCGAGGGGAGGGTCAAGACCGTGGTCGTGGGTCGTCGGGCTCTGGCGCTCACCCACTATCAGGGTCGATATGGGTGTCTCGCCAACACCTGTCCCCATCAGGGTGGGCCATTGGGAGAGGGCTCCATCGAGAAGGGCTGGTTGCGCTGTCCCTGGCACGGCTACGACTACAACCCGCTCGACGGATCTCCGCCCGAGGGGTTCACCGACTCGGTCCCCTCCTTCACGACCGAGATCCGAGACGATGGCGTCTACGTCGCCCTCCCCCCCGAGACGATGCGGTCCCGCACCGTATCCGACGTCATGGTGGAGACCATGGTCAACTGGGGCGTGGACACCGTCTTCGGGATGGTCGGACACTCCAACCTGGGTCTGGCCGAGTCGATGCGGGTCGCCGAGGAGCAGGGCGATCTCCGCTACTTCGGGATCCGTCACGAGGGTGCAGCCTCCTTCGCCGCCACCGCCTACGGCAAGCTGACCGGTCGGCTCGCCGCCTGCTTCGCCATCGCCGGCCCCGGCTCGACCAATCTGCTCACCGGGCTGTACGACGCCAAGACCGACCGGGCCCCGGTGCTGGCCCTCTCCGGTCAGGTCCCCTCCAAGGTGCGAGGTCGGGGCGCCTTCCAGGACGCCGACCTCCATGCCGTCTTCGCCGACGTGTCCCGCTACTCGCAGGTGGTCCAGGCGGGGTCGGATCACGCCGAGCTGATGAACCTGGCGTGCAAGACGGCCCTCGTCGAGCGTGACGTCTCCCATCTCGTGTTCCCCGACGAGGTCCAGGTGCTTTCCGCGCCGGACACCGAGGCCGGATCACCGGAGGGCAGGGTCGGCAGTCGCCGGGTCTCCCCCGATTCGGAGGTCCTGGAGTTAACGTTGGAGCGGATCAACGCCTCGACCCGACCGATGATCATCGTGGGCAACGGCGCCCGCTACGACATGGAGGCGATACTGGCTCTCGCCGAGCGTCTTCAGGCTCCGGTGGCCACCACCTTCAAGGCGAAGGGTCTGATCCCTGACCGTCACCCCTTGGGCTGTGGCGTCCTGGGACGCTCGGGGACCCCGATCGCCAGCTGGATGATGAACGAATCCGACCTCCTGATCGTGTTCGGGGCCTCGTTCTCCAACCACACCGGGGTGGCCACCTACAAGCCCACCATCCAGGTCGATTTCGATCCGATGGCCCTGGGTCGATTTCACGCGGTCGACATCCCGATGCTGTCCGATGTGGGCGTGGCCGCCACGGCCCTTGCAGACGGACTGCCCGGCGGCACCACCCAGATGGACCGTCGCGAGGAGATCGCCGAACGCTGGGCCATCTGGCGTGAGGAGAAGGCCAGGCGGTTCCAGGACTACGAGGGCGAGGGGCTGTCCTCGGCCCGGATCTTCGCCATCCTCAGCGAATGTGTCCCCGAGGACGCGGTGATCTGTGTGGACGTGGGCAACAACACCTACTCGTTCGGTCGCTACTTCGAGGTCAAGAACCAGACGGTGCTCATGTCCGGCTATCTGGGGTCGATCGGGTTCGCCTTCCCCGCCGCGATGGGGGCATGGGCAGCCGTCGGACATCAGCGACCGATCGTCTCCATCAGCGGTGACGGGGGGTTCGGCCAATATGCGATGGAGCTGACCACGGCGGTCAAGTACGACATGAACATCACCCACATCCTGTTGAACAACAGCGAGTTGGGGAAGATCAGCAAGGAGCAGCGGGCTGCGATGTACGACGTCTGGCAGACCTCCCTGCACAACCCGGACTTCACCGCATTCGCCGAGCTGTGCGGGGCCCGTGGGTTTCGGGTCACCAGACCCGAGCAGCTCATCGACTCCGTCGAGGCCGGTGTGACCTACCCCGGCCCTTCACTGGTGGGGATCATCAGCGATCCCCTGCTTGTCTAGGTGGGTCTCGATCGCGCGCATCTCTCCATCGGTCGATGGGTCGCGGGCCAAGACGAACCATCGTTTCGCGCCACCGACTCGATGACGCCACCGCTGATGGGTCTTGCCGAGAACAAACCCATGACGCCGATCATCGAGACGATGGGCTCACTCGTGACAGACGGCCCGGGAGGCAGATCGTCGTAGCCGGACTGCCCGCGATCGGAGGAGTCTTCGGCATCGTGTACGTTCTGATCCGACCGGCCTCTCGACGACCACCTCGGTCCGATACTCGGAATCATCTTCGGGGTCCCGCGTGTGGCCGGAGAGGGAGGTGTTGGAGCGACCACACACCGACCGACGAAGCCGAGGAGCAGTGCCCAAAACCATCGCCTTTATCTCCATGTCCGTGGACGGCTTTGCCGCCGGACCCGACACCAGCGTCGACCACCCACTCGGGGTGGGTGGCGAGACGCTCCACGAGTGGCTCGGGACCGCCCTGGTCTACCCGACCCTTCTCGCCGCCGTCGGCGACCTCGCCCCTCCTCTCCGGAGTCGTCGTCGCCAGCCGAATGAGGGAGACCCGCGGCAATTGAGGTGCCTGGTGCGCCGTGACCACGTCACCGTGGTGCTAACCCAGATCGCGGATACGATGCCTGGGGATGGCCGACGATCACCAACCAATAGCCTGCTCGCTCCCAACAAGGGAGTCGAGAGACCAGATCGGAGAGTGGCAAGCTCTCATCGATCACCAGAAGACCAGCGAGCGTGTCGAACACGGCTACGCGGTGACATACCACCCAGACATGACATCTGTGGTCCAAGATCTGGCGAGACGCGAGACAGCCTGCTGCGGCTTCCTCGACATAGTCACCACCTCAACGGAGGACGGGGCCCGATTGGTCATGACATCGGAGAACCCGGACGCATTACAGGTAATCGAGCTGCTCATCGGCCCAGTCGAGATCGACTGAGACCGCTCACCCGTCGATCGAACCAACCAAGCTCTCGCCTCTTCACGTGATCGTCGCCATTTCGGACGTTCGAGAACTGTCGTCGAGGTGACGATCGCAGTCGGAGCAATTGATCGGGAGCGTTGCCCGTCGATGCGTGTGGACTCGGGGGTCCGATCACCGTGGCGAAGATTGGCCGGTAATGACGGGTAGGATCGCGGCATTCCCCGCCAGGGGTCGCCGGATGGAGACCGTCGATCAACAGCATCTCGCCTGGATCGCCAGGTCCTTCGGACGGCCGGACTACCTGCCCCTCCAACCAGCCGACGTCAGCCTCCTCAGCCAGGTCGGAGAGCCCGTTTCCAAGTACCCCGGCACCCACCTGTTCAAGGAAGGCGAGGAGGCGACCAGCGCCTACCTGATCCAGACAGGCGAGATCGATCTGTACAGGATCGCGGACGGGAGACGTCGAGTGGTCGCTCGTGTCGGTCGCGGTGCCGTGCTCGGCGACATGGCCATGTTCGGGGGCGGAACCTACATCTCATCGGCCCAGGCAGTCGACAACGTGCGAGCGTTTCGTCTCCATCGCGACCGTCTGATCCCGGAGCTGGCCAAGCATCCGGCGGTGTGCATGCGTTGGTTGGTGGCCGGGTTGCGTCAGCTGGAGGAGACACAGCGACGGGTGCTCCAACTCATGCACAAGACCGTACTCGCCCAGGTGGCCGACCTCCTCGTGGAGGAGAGCAAGGACACCGGGCGTGTCCAGCTCTCCCAGGCCACGATCGGCACCCTCCTTGGCGCCAGCAGGCAAACCGTCAACGAGGCGTTGGCCCGTCTTCGCGAGCTGAAGATCGTCGAGACCGGCTATCGAAGCATCGAAGTCACAGATCCCGAGACGCTCCACGAGGTGGCTGCCGAGCGCATCAGCTGACCTGACTTCTGGGTCTACCCTGCTCCTCGGGCTCTCCGCTCTGTCGGTACTCCGACACTGGCTGGGGCCTTAAGCCCGAAGAGTGGTTGCATCTGTCATGCCCAGGACCTGGGTCAGGTTGCTCGTCCTGACGATGACGGTCGTCGCATGTGCCGGTCCACTCGTCGGGCCGGACGGCGCCACGACCACTGTGTCGACAACGGGGGCGTCGACAACCGCGGGCCCTCCCGGGACGCTGTCCGATGGTCCCTCGGCTCTGGACGACATGTTCGATCCGAGTTTCCCCGATCCCCTAGTCGACCCCGAGGAGATCGTCTCCGGTGGACCACCACCCGACGGGATCCCCTCGATCGACGACCCCCGGTTCACAGGGGTCGAGGAGGCCGACGAGTGGCTAGAGGACGAAGAGGCCGTCGTCTATGTCGAGATCGGCGACGTGGCCCACGCCTACCCGGTTCAGATACTGATCTGGCACGAGATCGTCAACGACACCGTCGACGGTGTCCCGATCGCAGTCACCTACTGCCCCCTGTGCAACAGCGCCGTCACCTACCGACGGGTGGTCAACGGGGAGGTGACGACCTTTGGCACCTCAGGTCGTCTCTACGCCTCGGCATTGGTCATGTACGACCGGGCGACCGAGACACTGTGGACCCACTACGACGGCAGGGCCGTGGTGGGCATCCTCGCCGGGGAACAGCTCGATCCGATCCCCTCGCCGCTGCTCGCATGGTCCGACTTCAAGGACCTCTTCCCCGACGGGGAGGTCCTCGATCGGTCGGCACTGGGGTTCAACCGGCCTTATGGCTCCAATCCCTACCAGTTCTACGACTCCGTAGGCAACACACCGTTTCTGTTCCGAGGTGACGCCGATACCAGGGCCCTGGCCATGCAACGGGTCGTCGGTGTCTCGATCGATGGCGTCTCACGGGCATGGACCCTCGAGGCCATCTCTGGTGGGCCTGCAGAGGCCACCAACACCACGGTCGGTGAGGCCCCGATCGTCATCTTCTGGAAGGACGGCCAGTCCAGCGCCCTAGAGGAGGTCACCGTATCGGGGGGAAGGGACGTCGGCTCAGTGGGTGTGTTCCGCCCCTTCGTCGGGGGTCAATCCCTCACCTTTGTGGGAGACGACGACGGGTTTCGCGATGAGCAGACCGGATCGGAATGGAGCATCAGCGGCCGAGCCGTCGACGGACCTCTCGTCGGGGCGCAGTTGGAGCAGATCCATCATCTGGACACGTTCTGGTTTGCCTGGTCGACCTACCAACCCGGAACCGAACTCGTCGGCGGATGACCCGATCCGCACACGACCCCGTTACCTGACACCGGCGTGACGGTTCGGCGTCGTCGCCGCCCTCCATGGTTCCGACTCTCGGTGGAGTCAGGTCGAGACCTTCTCCACCTTGACCCCATGCCAGAAGGCGACATGACCACGGATCCCTTCGGCCGCCGGGCTCGGCGATCTATAGGTCCAGGCTGCCGCCGGCAACCGCTCCCCGTCGAGGACCACGTCGTAGTAGCTGGCAACACCCTTCCAGTGGCACACCGAGGTCCTCGGTGAATCCTCGAGCAGATCCCACCGCACGGTCTCCGGCGGGAAGTAGACATAGCCATCAAGCCGCTGTGTGGTGGCCGACTCGGCGATGATCACCTCGCCGACCCGGGCCTTCTGGACCACCGGGGGCCTATCGGGGCCCCTGCGAAACAAGCCGGACATATCTCCTTCAACCGCCGCTCACGGCGATTATCGCCCAGGAACGTCGGGACTGCGACACTCCATTGACCTCTCCTCCCCTTCCCGGCGCTCTGCGGCCGACCAATAGCGCCCATCCGGGCGTGGTGCTATGCATCGAGAGCCGGCCCGGCCCCCGGCGTGGTCTCAGGCGTCGATACGCAAACGCTCGACCACTTCCCAGGTGATCGGTTTGTCGGAGATCTCGCGAATCCCGGGGAGGATGTTGTTCCCCAGGAAGTCCGAGCCGATGGTGGGGGGAGCATCGACGACGATCAGACCATCGTCGTGCTCCACGACGAGAACGAAGTACCAACCCTCGGTGAGGTAGTGGAAACCGTCGCGGATCTCATGCGTGTAGAGGCCCTTCGATTGGGGAGATTCCCCCTCGTAGTCGATCTTGCCGACACCGTTCGCCGGGTCGACGGTCAGGATGTGGAGCTGCTCGACAGTCCGGCCGCCCCGATGGTATGGGTTCAGGCCGAGCTGCCCCGCTTCCCGGTGGCCGCGGCGGCGCTGGGGCGTCTTTCCGAGGTCTGTGCCCTGCGCGATCCCGTCAGACATCTGCTGTCGGAGGCAGCCCGCTCAGAACGACCGACACCCCAGCACCTCGAGGTGATCAACGCAGCCCTGCGGCGCTGCCCCAGCTACGTGCATGTCCGCCCGGATGGGCGCCGCGAGGTGGTGCTCACCGGCATGTGGGAGCCGGGCGCGGGTGGCCCGTCATGCTCGACAACACCGTGGTCGATGAGCGGCTAGCGACCTCTCTCGGTGATCGTGTAACCACATTTCACCAGGAGGTGTATCAGGGCCGGAGCCGGGTCCCCGAACTGACTGGGACGTATGACGTCCTCGAACCGCTCCATGAAACCAACCACCTGGGTGAACACGTGACCGAGAGGGATCATGGTCGGGGTTGGATCACCCGATCCCCCACCAAATGCGACCAGTCGGGTTCGAACGTTGGCCCCCGACCGACCCGGTGACTCGGTGACACCCGCGTCCTGAAGTGAGTTGACGATCTGCTCGACGCCCCCCTGGTACACCCAGTCGAGACGGCGGAGGATCTGATGGAGCACCTCGTGCGTCGTTATGGCAGGGTTCAACCGGGCCGGCCCCTGCTTCACCTCCCCGACGATCACGTCCACCATGCGCTCGCCGAGATGGAGCCCGGGATCCTCGATCAGGAGCAGCCGGTTGCCCTGCTCGACATGGGAGTCGACGGCGTAGAGGTCGCCGGGGTATCGAATCGCGACCACATCGACATCCGTGATCGTCTCGTATCGCCCGTCGAGGCCCCGGCGCTGAACGTCGACCTCGGTGAGCGTCAGGTATCCATTGAGACGCAGATACGCCTCGACGAGGTTCACCGCGATGTCCACGATGCCCAACCCTCGAACACCATCCGTCGGGTCAGTCTGCTTCCTGCATGATCACCGTGACAACGGACGTCATGGGTCATCGACTCTCCTCCCCCCTGTGCTCCCCTCATCCGCCCGATGACGCTCCGACGTGGCCGCTCCGGGCGAGGTTATGCGGGCTCGTCTTTGGCTCTCGGTCTTGATGGCCTCCAACGACTCCGCCACCACGTGATCCCAGACCCGAGCCACCCTGGCGCCCCATAGAGCGCCCAGCCACCACAAGTCAGTGCCCATTTCGCCGTGGTAGTCGAGCCGTGTCTCCCCACCGACATCGGTCAGCACGAACTCCTCGACGACGTGGGGAACCGGCCCACGCACCAACCTGAAGTCGATCCTCTCGGGGCGACTGAAACGGACGGTCTCCACCGTCGTCGCCACACGACGACCGCGCAACGGGGTGCGATGGGCGGCCAGCACCATGTCGGCTCCCATCTCCAACACCTGGATCTTCTCTGCGACGGCCCGAGTCTGCCGGCCGAGATAGGGCGTCTCGATCACGTCGAACACGACGTCACGACTGGCTTCGATGGTGACCGAGAGAGGCCCCAAATCCCTATGACGCCGGCCGATGCCCAAGTCGATGGTCAGGGCACCCCTGACCATCCCGCGATAGAGGGCGGCCATCACACCAAGGAGCACCGAAATAGGACGCATCAGACCGACTCGCCCAGCCGTGTCGTGACCACGTAGAGAATGAGGTAGGTGACAACGGCCACGGCAAGGATGCCGATGATCCTGAAGCGGACTTGCCGGAGTCCGGCAACGTTGCACATGGCGCGCCGACGCAACGCCAGCCAGACCATTCCGGCCAGTACGAGCAAGCCCGCGCCGCGGAACCACCAGCCATAGCCCTCGTAGAGATCGGTAGCCATGGCAAAGGCGGTGCCGGCGCTGACGACGCCGAAGATCGCCAGGAGGGTGGGCCCGACACAGCAGAGCATCCCGACCAGGCCCCCGGTCAGCCCGATACGCCACGTGGGGAGCTTCCCCCGGGTCCGGTCTTTCTCACCGTCGGCCGCTTCCACCCTCATCTGGCCATTCGCCCTTTCCCCTCTCGTCTGCGGAGACCTAACCGATCCACCGCGGAAAACGACACTGATGAGCGATTGCCGGTCTCGGCGGAGGGCACCGGGCTAATACTCACACGCCGAGCCTCTCCCCGAGTCTCCCTCGTCGAGGATCGGCTCGTGGTGAGGATCGTCCACCACGGCAACAGCCTGCTTGTCTTGGTTGTCGGCGGGCCTATCGGCCTCGACAGCGTAGAGCTGCAGATGCAGTGAGCTCTTCATGCAGAGAAGGAGGGGATCGATCATGGACACCACAACGATGTGATGTCCCCGGCCTTTTGGTATCAGTCGGAAACCCGACAGTCGGGTCGGATGTCGACCAAGCCCCCGTGGAGTCCCGTCGACCTCTGTTCGGCCGCTGTGCGTCAGTTCCAGGCCATTCGTCACCAGCACGGCACCGGCGGGTCGAGTTCAAGGAAACCTCAGAAGTAACCAAAGAAAGCAGAAGACGGTCGAGCACCACGTGTCGGCCATCTACATGAAGCTGGGAGTGACTAGCCGGGCCACCGCAATCAATGCCGCCAGGGAGGTCGGCGCCGTCCAGAAATAGGGGTGGGAACCATCACAGATGGGGGTGCTCCCCGATGCGGGGAACCCCCTCCTCTCCATACGTTGCGCAAAGACCGGAGATACCGGTGCGAAAGGAGAGGAAATGCCTTGCTGCATGGTGGAGAGAGAGTTCCCCGGCGTCCGGAGGACTTCATGGTTCGCCGGAGGCGGTGGCGAGGGCCCTCTCCCGTCTGACGCGCTCAGGCGAGATGCGTCGTGTCCGTCGAGGTCTCTATTGGCGAGGCGCAGAGACGCGACTGGGGATGGCCCCACCCCCGACTGAGCTTCTGATCGACGAAGTTGTCGACGAGCCAGGCGTGGGACCGGCCTCGCTGAGTGCCGCGCTAGCGCTTGGACTCACCACACAAGTCCCTCGTGAACAGCACCCGGTTCGTTGGACAGCGGTCGTGTCTGTTTCATGCTGCCACTCCGGTGGCGGCTGAGGCGAATGCTTCTCGTGGGGCCTGGTGTCCGTGACGGCCGATGAGCCATTGGGTGTTGTAGAGCTCGGTCCAGTCGGTGACGGCCTGGCGGAGCTGGTCGACGGTGTCGTGTAGCTCGGCCCATTGGCATTGTTCTTTGAGGGTGCGGATGAACCGTTCGGCGCAGCCGTTGGTTTCGGGTTCTCCGATGTAGGCCGCGTCGTCTCTGATGCCGAGCCAGGTGATCGACCCGAGGAAATGCTTCTTGGCTGTATCCATGTCAGACAGCTTGACCGGAACCGAGGAGAAGCCATCAGAGGCCGGCATGGGGAAGGTGGCGGCGGGGGCGACGATGTCGCTCAACTGGAGCCCATCGCACTCTCTTGTGCGATGGATGTGCGATGGAGAGCCCAAGGCTTCAGTCTCTGAGGGTCTTGAGGATGTCCTTCATGGGCAGAACGAGATGCAGATCGTCGGTAGGTGACAGCTCGAACTCGGGCACGAGGTGAAGGTAGAAGTCCCGAGCCTCCGGCGTCTCGGCGTGACCAGCAAGCCCCGATACTCGATCTCGGCTCCCAAATGCGCGGTGCGAAGGATGGCGTCGGCGAGAAGGCCGGCTCCAAGCCCTCGCCGCTCATGGTCGAGCGACACTCACCGATGGGGGCGAGCAACGCCACCGGCTGTGGGTACAGTCCCGCGCCCTTGCGGACCCGCGAAGGCGCGTCCTCGATCGAGATGCTGGCCATCGACCAGGCGTAGTAGGGAAACCACGGGGTGACTGCGGGCTGCAGCGTGAGCCTTGGCTGGGTGACAGCAGACGTCTCCGTGTAGTAATCCGCCAGGCCAGGAGACCGTGGTGTCCCACCATCTTCGCTAGAAGGTTTGTGCTCGCTCGTAGGTGAGGAAAACGACTTCGCCATCGACAGACCGGGTATCTACGAGGTGCATGGGCTTCTTGTCGCTCGTCTCGCCGAACAGTCGTTCGCCGGCTCCGAGCACCACCGGGTAGATCTTCAGCCGTAGTGCGTCGACCAGGTCGTGCTCCATAAGTGTGCGCACCAGCTGGAAGCTGGCCCAGATGACGATTTCTCCGCTGAGCTCCTGTTTCAGCTTGGAGACTTCGTCCACAACGTCGCCCTTCAGCACCGAGGAGTTGTTCCAGGCGGGATCGTCGAGGGTCGAGGACACAACATATTTGGGCAGTGTGTTGATCCTGTCCGCCAGCTCGCCGCTCCGGGATGGCCATCGGGCAGCGAACCACCGGTAACTCCGCCGACCCAGGAGCAGGGCGTTGGCACCCACCGCCTCGTCGAGCGTTAGCTTGGCAAGCTCTGGGCGGTCCTTGATCTTGCCGACCCATCCGCCGAGCCTGAAGCCCTCGTCGCCGGCCGGGTCTTCGACAACCCCATCAAGAGAGACGTTTTCGCTGGCGACGATCTTCCCCATTCGGTTCTCCTCTCGCTTGCGTCAACGCGACGGTGTGCAACGCCGTCGCCACCTCAGCGCCAACGCCGACGGCGAAGACAGCGAGGAGGCCCCACCAGCCGGCCGCTTCCGCACGCCAAATCAGCGGCGCAACCACGACCCCAACCAATGCCAGGGCGGCCAGGCCATACGCGGCCAACATCTGGAAGTGGAACCCAGAGTGCGTTCGCAGGTCCAACCCGCCGAATTCGGCAATACCCCAATTGGCATGCTCTAAGGCAAGGATGAACAGGCCCCAATACACCCAGTACGGCAGCGGCACCGAGACCGGATACGCGGCGTCGATAGACGAGCACTGCCGCAACAACCACCGGGGCAACCGCGATCGCCACTGCGAGCACAGTCAGATACAGCGATGGCTCCACGCTTCTGCCGATCACAGCCGAAAACCTAACCAAGACGCACAAGGCGGGACGATCTCACGTCCGGTGAACCCTCGGCGAGCGAGTAGTTGGCCCGTCAGAGCAATGAGAGCCAATGTGGACATAGCGACCCCGAACCCTCCGACACCCTCTGGCAACGCAATCACCACCACTGCGAACACCGTGGCCACGAAGACCCAGGTGATGTACCAGGCCCATCGCTCGCGTTGTCGGGACCCCAAGATGGCAGCAAGTACCCCCATAGTCCCGATCGCCGCGAGGTAGATTGCCACCCACCTGGTGTTCACCGCCAGATGGGTAGCCGCCTCGGGATAGGTTGCCTCGAAAGTCTCCACCGAGACGCCGAGGTTGTCAGCCATGTCGGCGGCGGTCGCCGCCGGTCCGAGGAAGAACCAGGTGGCGCCGTTGAGGACGTACAGAGAGCAGGCGCCGATCAAGATTCTCCAACCCCACTTGACCGATCTGGCTTGGTCCACGGCCTCACGCATCGACCGCCCCTTTCTCGAACTGTCTGGTCATGGATTTGGCGGTGGAAGGGCTCGGGGAAGGGGCGAAACGGGTCGACCGCATCAGCATGATGACGCCTGCGATGAGAATCCATAGATAGGGGAGTCCTCCCGTCACCACGGAGACCTCGGATGGCAGGAAGAACGCTGCAAACCCGGCCACGGAGTTGGCAACCATGACCCAGCCGAGCAATCGCGGGAACAACCGGGTCCGGATCATAACTATGGCAAGCGGAAGAAACCAGAGGCCTCCCGAGATGAGGTCCACCCAGATGAAGCTCCAGGTAAGGCCGTTCAGCACCAGATAGCTGTCCGCACTCAACCCGCCGTTGGACGCCCAAAACACCCCCGCCCCAACAACGCTGAGATAGAAGACGACTCCGGCGACCCCGATCGCGCCACCCCCAATGATGAGGTATCCGACCCAACGGAACCGTTCATCGAGGAGGCTGGATACTTTGGCCAGAAACACCATCAGGAGGGACCAGCCGACGGCCGCCATCGCAATCCCGACCATGAAAGCCATGTCGAAGTCCTGACCTTCGTAGAAGGCGATGATGTCTGTGAGAGACGCTGTCCACAGCGGCATGTCTGCCTCGCCCGTGAAAGGGATCCTGGCGACCGAGAGCACCCCCCACGAGACGGCGGCCCACCCAGCAATGAGGACACTCCCACGCGTACTTGCCGAAAGCTGTCGGTCAGTAACAACCGTTGCCATAAGGTCCTCCCCAGTAAAGAGTCGCCGGATCCTCCTGAATCTCGTCAGTGAATGTACGAGCTGAATCTCGTCAGTGAATGTACGAGCGGGCACCGGAATAGGGAATCAGGGTGCCCTGACATTTAGGTAGGGACACCTTCAATTGGACGAAAGCAGCAAAGGTGAGGCCACCCTCCCTGGACACGCCTTACTGGAGCAATGACAATCAGCTGATGGGAACCCCGTCGGCTTCGGTGTCCCCGGCCGATGGCCTGGTTGGGACGGCTCGGGCGTCCGGGAACCGGCTGCATCGCTGGCTCGCCTGGTCGGTGTGGTTCATCGCCCTAGTCGCCCTCTCCTCATTCATCCCGACCCTGGTGGACTCCACAGTCCTGGATGTCGCCGAGGCGGGAAGCTGGACGGCCGGTGTCATGGCGGTGGCCACCATTGGCGCCCTGGTCGTGTCGAGACAGAGGAGCCTGATCCAAGGCTGGCTGCTGGTTGGGTTCTCGCTCGCCCTCTCGATCGGCTTCTACGCCTACCACTTCCTGAGACTGCCCGATGCTGATCTGAGCGCCCTGGACGAAGCCCAGCGGCTCATCGCCATCGGCGACTCCGCGTTCGTCATCAGCACCTACCTCCTGGTCGCTCTGCTCCTAGTCGTGCCGAACGGGAAGCTCCCCTCCTCACGTTGGAGACCGATGGTCTGGGTGCTCGCAGCGTCGGTACTGGGCATGGTCCTGATCACGGTGTGGGGCGCTAACGGCGTGGAGGATGTCGAGGCGTGGCTGGGACGCACCACATGGATGTCCAACTCGGGAAAAGCCCTGAACCCGTTGGAAGAGACGCTGTTCCCGGTGGCATCAGCATTCGCCTTGACCATCGTCGCTTTGGATGCTGCTGCGCTTTGGAGCCGGCTTCGCTCGGCCCGGGGCGAGGAGCGTCAGCAAGTGAAGTGGGTGGTATGGGGTTGTTCGTCCGTGTTGGTGTGGTTCGTGGTCTGGCAGCCTCAGCCGAGCGGGGGATGGCTGGCGGCGGTCCAGAGACTCATCCCGGGGTTGGCCCTGCTCCTCCTGGCCACGGGATTTGGGATGGCCCTGTTCAAGTACCGGCTGTGGGACATCGACCTGGTGATGCGCCGATCGCTGGTCTACGGGGTGCTGTGGCTGCTCATCGCCGGCGCCTACCTAGGTGTCGCCACCACCTTTGGCCTGGTGGCCGGGGCCAGGTTCCCGATCGAGGTGGCCATTGTCCTCACCGTGGCGGCGACCCTGGTCTTCCAACCGGCGCGCAACTGGCTGGAGCGTCTCGCCGACCGATGGGTCTTCGGGAGAAGGGACTCTCCTGCTGAGGCCCTGCATCAGTTCGGGGAGGGGGTCGCCACCTCCAGACAGCCCGGGACCATCGCCTCCGAGCTGGCCACCGCCACTACCCGGGCCCTGGTCCCGGCCTGGGTCGAAGTGGACATCGACGGTCTCGCCCCGATGACCGCCGGGGAGCCAAACGACGAGCCGGAGGTGACCGTGCACCTCGCCTGGGGGGAAGAGGCCTACGGGCGGATCCGCTGCCAACCCCACCACGGCGCCAAGTTCGATCGCCATGACATCGCATTGCTCGAAGCACTGGCCGCACAAGCCGCGCTTGCCCTTTCTCATCGCAGTCTCGCCTCGCGGATCGTCAAGGCCGAGGAGCGGGAGCGGCGGCGGATCGAGAGGAACATCCACGACGGAGCCCAACAAGACCTGGCAACACTTGTCGCCAGACTCGGGGTGACCCGGACTCGAATGGATGACGACTCGGCCCTGGCTCAAACCCTCGACGACATCCGAGGAGAAGTGCAACGGATCCTCGCCGACCTGCGTGAGCTGGCCCAAGGCATCCACCCATCCGTGCTCCGTGACGGTGGGCTGATGGCAGCCATCGAGGACCGATGCTCGCGACTTCCCCTCGACGTGAAACTCACCATAGACAGCCGGTTGAGCCAGCGTCGTTTCCCCGCCGAGGTTGAGACCGCCGCCTACTTCTTCACCGCCGAGGCCCTGGCCAACACCCTCAAGCACTCGGACTCGGTCGAGGTCAGCGTTGCTGTGCGACTCGACGACTCCAGACTGCGGGTCGAGGTTGTCGATAGCGGCAAGGGGTTCGATCCGACAGCCCCGCAGGAAGGCTCTGGGATCAAGGGCCTCTCCGACCGCATCCGTGCCGTGGGAGGGAGAATCACCGTCGACTCTGCGCAGGGCCGAGGTGCAGCCCTAGTTGCCGAGCTTCCCATCGAGAAGAGCTCATGACCAGCCCCATCCGAGTAGTGATCGCCGAAGACAACTACCTGTTCCGGGAGGGAACACGACGCCTCATCGAAGCCTCCGGCAAGTTAGAGGTGGCGGCCCTATACGCCTTCGAGCTCTTCCAGGACGGAACCGAAGGGCTGGCTTACCTGTTGAAGGACCGAGTTGGTGACGTCGACGAGCTCGTCGACGCAATCATCGCCGTCACCCAAGGTGGGTCGGTAATCGACCCGGCCGTAGTCGACAGCCTCCTCTCGAGGAAGAGGACTGTGTCGAGAGGGAGCCTCGGTGCGCTCTCCGACCGGGAGACCGAAGTGCTGGCGGAGATGGCACAGGGCAAGTCGAATTCGGCGATCTCCGAAGCGCTGTACATCTCCGAGTCCGCGGTGGAGAAGCACATCAACTCCATCCTCATGAAGCTGGGCCTTCCACCCGACGATGCCACGCTCAACCGAAGGGTTGCCGCAGTGCTCGCCTTCCTCCACAGCTATCAGCCCAACGAGCCGGGCGGCGACCCAAAGACCTGACTCAATACCCTCCACGACCCGACAGGGTGCATCATCAGCTCTCGTACTCGGGATACTCCGTCGGGTATCGGCGGAGCCGACCCAGCGCGGCGAGCGGTCTCATTAACAGCTGTCCGATCCCAGGCTGTTCCATGGCTTCGGGGAATCGGCGTCGGAGAAGCAAGGCTTGCTGGGAGAGTGGTGGGAAGGCCGGTGCTCTTGCTGACCTGCCCGTCTCTGATGAGACCGTCGAGGATGACCGCGCAGACGATCAGGTCGGCTTGGGGCCATGGGCCTGGCGGGGTGAAGACGAGATCGACCTCGGCTACCAGTGGCACCATTCGAACTCGGGGCCGATCGGGTGGGGAGGAAGAGATCCCATCCAGCCTTCCCTCAATTCCAGTGTCCTTTACTGAGCACCACTCTAAGCTAAGCTTCTCTTGCAACCTTTGCTTAGAAGGATCGGAACCGAAGGATGGCTGAACTCCTCCGCAAAAGATGGGAAGCCCATTTTCAGGGGATGACCCGGAGCGACCGGCAGGGCTGCAACTACGACGCCTACCTTCCCGACCCGCTCGCCGACTGGGAGCTGACCCTCCCCGGCGACGTGGCCGCAGACATCGCCGATGCCGATGCCGCCATCCGAAACCTCAACCAAGCCGGAACCACCCACGTCAGCCTCGAAGGATTGGCACGCTTCCTTCTCAGGGTCGAGTCCGTCGCCTCGTCCAAGATCGAGGGCCTCGACGCTGGAGCCCGTCGCCTGGTCGAAGCTGAAGCTCTCCTCGCCGAGGGCGGCGAAGCCGCCGACCGAGTCGCCGTCGAGGTCCTCGGCAACATCGCATCCATGGAGACCGCGATCGCACTGGCAGATGAAGCAGGCGAAATCACCCTCGCCGATCTTCTGGGAGTCCATCAGATCCTCATGGAGCGTTCCCCAACCCCGGAGCTCGGAGGTGTCATCCGCCAGGAACAGAACTGGATCGGCGGCAGCTCATACAACCCCTGCAGCGCGACATTCATCCCACCACCGGCCGAGTTCGTCAGCGACCTCCTCGAAGACCTCACGGTCTACATCAACGGAGACGAGCACCCGGCGCTCGTACAGGCCGCCATCGCCCACGCCCAATTCGAGACCATCCATCCATTCGCCGACGGAAACGGGCGCACCGGGCGCGCCCTGATCCACATCATCCTCCGCCGACGAGGCGTCGCCCCCGCCTTCGTCCCACCCATCAGCCTGGTCCTCGCCACCTGGGTCGATGACTACATCTCAGGGTTGACCGCGTTTCGACACCTCCACCCCGTCGACAGCCCCGAGCGATCGACGGCAGCCCACGTCTGGCTCCGCACCTTCGCCGGCGCCACGCTGCGGGCCTGCAGCGACGCCCAGGCCTACGCCGCTCATATCGACGACCTCGTCGAGCACTGGCGGAGCGCCCTCGGCACCGTCCGCAAGGGCTCGGCCTTCGATCTCCTCCTCGATGTCCTTCCCGGTGTTCCGCTGCTGACGGTCGAATCAGCCGCCCGCCTTACCGACCGATCCGACGTCGCCGCCGGCTCCGCGGTCAACCGCCTCGCCGAAGCCGGGATACTCCTCCAGCGCAACATCGGCAGGCAGCGCTACCGGATCTTCGAAGCGCCCGAAGTGCTCGAGCTCTTCACGTCCCTGGAGCGAGCACTCGCCAGCCCAACCGGAGACACCGCGACTGAGCCACCCGTTCGACCCGTGCCCCGACGCTAACCCTCGCTGGCGGCGGCACGGAGCCGATCCGTGATGTCTTCGGCATCCACGTGGTCGAGCAGGGCACCGCGCATCATTACTACCGAGCCGTTCACATGGCTGCGATAGCTGGACTTGGCCCGGACCACATCTACCGGGACAAGAACCGCCCGACGAACCGCGTAGTCGTAGTCACGCAACAGCACGAACGCGGCGAGGTCGAAGTCCCATGAACGATATGGAGAGGTTGGCAGTTGACCGGCCTTCGAAGGCTCAGAAGTCACCCGCGTTCTCACCTGGACACGCTGACCGTCGGCCAGCACCAGGTCATGGGACTTCACCGAGAAGTTGTCCACCAAGGCCCCTCCGAGGGCACGCGAACACAGCCATTCTGCGTAGTCACCTGCCGGAGCGTTGGCGGATCGCACCACTCCCCGCTCACGCAGTTCCGCGAGGATCTCCGCGTAAGTGGATAGCAACTCGCCGACGGTCCGCCCCATCTCCTACTCAGGCTCCTCACCCGAACGAGACACTGCGATCTCAGCGACTCCGCAAGCGCCGCCTACCTCACCGAGCGGTGGCTGCCCGGGAAGAAGATCAACCTGGCGCAGTCAACCTGGGATGGCTACCGGCGAAAGATCGACCGGCACATCATCCCCGTGATCGGTCATCTCCGGATACGACGTCTACGAGCCCACCACCTGGAGCCGCTCCCCGACCGGATGCTCAACCCCACCGACGGCCGCCGCCCGCTCGCACCCAAGACCGTGTTGGAGATCCACTTGATCATCCGCGGCGCCCTCAAGGATGCGGCGAACCGCGGGCTGGTCAGCCGGAACGTGGCGCTGGTCGCCCACGCTCCCAAGCTGAAGGCGATACCAAAGGTCGAACCCAAGGCGTGGACATCCCAACAATTACAGGCGTTTCTCCAGGCTGCGGCCGGCCATCGGCTCTTCCCCGGCTTATCGCAGCCACCGGAATGCGCCGAAGCGAACTACTTGGGCTCCGATGGGACGACGTCGTCTTCGAAAAGAAACGAGTGTCGATCAACCGGGGACTGGTTGAGGTCGCCTACGAGCTCCACGAGTCACGGGGCAAGACCCCCAACTCGATGCGAGCCGTCGACCTCGATCCCACCACCGTCAAGATGCTGAAGGCATGGCGTGATTGGCAGATGACCGGGCAGGAGGCAGCAGGAGTCGAACCAGACGGTTGGGTGTTCACCAACAGCGACGGCGAGCCGGTTCATCCTCATTCGATCTGCCAGACCTTCGAACGGATCGCGGTGCGAGCGGGTGTGCCGAGAATCCGCCTGCACGACATTCGGCACACTCACGGGACCCTGCTCATCAAAGCCGGCGTACCGGTCAAGGTGGTGTCAGAGAGGTTGGGTCACGCGAACCCAGCGTTCACCGTCGACACCTACCAACACGTGCTCCCCGGGATGCAAGCCGAAGCCGCCCACACCTTCGAGCAGCTCATCAAAGAGCAACGACCCGGAACCGCCGGTAGAAGGGCCGGTAGAAGAACTGCCTAACACGGTAGAAGCCCTGGCCGGCAACTCGCTGGCCAGGGCTGTTGGTAGCGGGGGCGGGATTTGAACCCGCGACCTTCCGGTTATGAGCCCGAATGCGGAGTATGCTCTCACTAGGGGGAACTCGTGAAACGCTGGCTGCTCGGCACTCACCAGGGTTCGGTCGAGGTGGACCACATGCAGGCGTATCTGGACGAGTTCACGTTCCGGTTCAACCGGCGCC
>JAKEHF010000024.1 GCA_022615295.1 Actinomycetota bacterium
CGGACCCCGGAGAGGATGGGATCGGTCGCGGAGATGATCCCGGTGATCGAGCCTATCCCCAGGGTCACGAGTGTGGTCAAGGAGTCGAGGATCGCCTGATCTGAAGGGGCCGCGGTGAGGAGGGACAGGGCGGTGGAGACCCTCTCGATCGCCGTCTCCCTGAGGACCCCGGTGGGACGGCCACCGGCGTCCCGGTCGTACGACCCACCCGGCGGGTCGACGGTCTCAGAATCGATCCCGGCGACGGCGAGTGCCGCGCTGTTGGCCACCGCGACGTGACCGCAATACCGGTAGAGGAGGACGGGGCGGTCGCCGATCGCGTCATCGATGTCGGCGGCCGTGGGGAGCCGGCGCTCGGCGACCGTCTCGTCGTTGAGTCGATGCCCGATCACGGCTCCGTCGACGGTCTCGGCGTGCCGTCTGGTGAGGGTGAGCACCTCGTCGAGGTCAGGGGCGGCCATCAGCTCGAGACCATTCGTCATGTAGGCCCAGGCAAGGGGGTGGAAGTGATGGTCGTGACGGCTCATCTCAAGTGCTCCGGGATGTAGGCGGCCACGATCGCACGCAACTCCTCGTGGACCAGGCCATTGCTGGCCACGGTGGCCACCGCGTCGAGCCGGTTCCGATTCCCCTCGTGGTCGGTCACGGAGCCGCCGGCCTCGGTGACGAGGAGGCTTCCTGCGGCGATGTCCCAGGGTTTTATCCCGTAACGGCCCCCGTGCTCCCAATAGGCGTCGAGCCGCCCGGCGGCCACCCAGGCGAGGTCGAGAGCGGCCGCCCCCAGCCTTCGGGTCCCCCGTGACCGGGCCATCACCTGCTCGACGACGTCGAGATAAGCCCTGGCGTGGTCCCTGGTGTCATAGGGGAAACCGGTCACCACCAGCGACTCGTCGAGTGTCGGGGTGTCGGAGACGTGCAGCGGCTCCCCGTTGAGGGTGGCCCCGCCACCGGCGATGGCCACGAACTCGTCGTTTCTTGCCACGTCGATCACCACCCCGACGAGGGGCTCGCCGTCGTCCCATAGGGCGACCGACACCGCGACCAAAGGGAGACGTCGGACGAAGTTCACCGTGCCGTCCAAGGGGTCGACGATCCACACCCTGCCCTCACGCCAATCGGCTCCACCACCCTCCTCGCCGAGACGGGCATCACCGGGGAAGTGGCTGACGATGGTGGCCATGATCGCCTCCTCTGCGGCCCGATCGACCTGGGTAACCGGGTCGATGGCACCCTTCATCTCGGTCATCAGCTCGGAGAAGAAACCGGTCTGGACGACGTCGGCGCCGGCACGGGCCGCGCGGACGGCCACCCACACGTCACCTTCCCACATCGGCGGGACTCTAAAGACCTTGCTCCTTCCTACCCTGGGTGTGTGCTCGCCCTGCTCCTGGTGGTCGTCGGCGCGGCCGTCTCCGTTCTCGCCTTCCCCCCGTTCGGGCCGGGTTGGCTCGTCGTTCCCGGTGTTGCCCTCGCCCTGGGCGGGTTACGTCTGGCGACCGGCCGGCGTCATGGTCTTCTTCTCGGCGCCGTCCACGGTCTGGTCTTCTACGGGGGGCTCATCTGGTGGATCTCCGAGCTTGGTCTGATCGCCGTCATCCCCCTGGTCGTGGCCCAGGCGGTGTTCCTCACCGTCTACGGGTGGTGGCTCGGGGGACACTCTGCCAAGGCGGGACGGGTGTGGCTGGCCCTGGCGGTGGGGGGATGGGCGGTCATGGAGCTGCTCCGCTATCGACTGCCGGTGGGCGGGTTCGAGTGGGGAGCGGTGGGATATGCACTGTCCGACCAGGGGTGGGCCAGGTCGATGGCGTCGGTGATCGGGACCACGGGTCTCACCGTCGCAGTGGTGGGCGTCGCCGCCCTGGCCGTGGTCGAGGTGAGTCGATCCTTGTCATGGTGGTCCCGGGTGGCGGTGATCGCCCCTCTTGCCCTCGCCGTCGCCCTGATGGCTGTCCCCCTGGGAACCGGCGACCACGCCCCGGTCGAGGTGGCCATCGTCCAGGGCTCGACCCCCTGTCCCTTCGAGCACTGCCCCCCCGATGAGCGTCTCCGCACCTTCGAGCAGCATCTCGCCCTTACCAAGACCATCGAACCGGGGACCGTCGACCTGGTGGTCTGGTCCGAGGGGTCCACCGGCGCCCTCAACGCCGACCCGGTGCAGAACGCGGCCGTCGGTGAGGCGATCGCCGCCGAGGCTAGACGGATCGGGGCCTGGCTCCTCGTCGGATCGGACCGGCCGGTCAGCGACAGCGAGTGGGTCAACGCCAACGTGGTGTTCGACCCGGAAGGGGAGATCGTCGGGGAGTACAAAAAGCAACACCCGGTTCCCTTTGGCGAGTACATCCCTTTCCGGCCCTTCTTCACCTCGTGGATATCGGAGCTGGAGCGGGTGCCGCGGGACATGATCCCCGGCGAGGGACCGGTGCTCTTCGACACCGGCGGCTATGTCCTGGGTTCTGTGATCTCCTTCGAGGGGGGTTTCTCGCGTTACCCCCGCGAGCACGCACGTCTTGGGGCCAACGTCCTGGTCGTGGCCACCAACGAGGGCTCCTATGGTCTCACCCCGGCCTCGGACCAGTTCATCGGGATGACCCGGATGCGCGCCGCCGAGCTGGGTCTCCCCGTGATCCACGCCGCGGTGACCGGCAAGTCGGTGATCATCGGCTCCGGGGGCGAGCTGGTGACGGAGAAGTCCGGTCTGGCCACCCAGGAGATCATCTACGGCAGGCTGATTCCCGGGGAGGCGTCGCTATACGCGAGGACGGGGGATGTGTTGATGTTGGCCGCGGCAATCGCCGGTCTCGGAGTCTGGTGGCGGACGAGGAGACTGGTAGGTTCCCCCGGCCGAAGAGACGAGGAGAGGTGAATGTCACAGACCCTGGAGAACCTGCTTCGTGAGGACCGCACCTTCCCACCCCCGGCCTCGTTCGCGGCCACGGCCAATGCTCGGCCGGGCATCCACGAGGAGGCGGCCTCGGGCTATCTCGCCTTCTGGCGGGAGAATGCCCTGAGCAGGATCACATGGTTCAAAGAGCCCACGGAGGTCCTCGACGACAGCAATGCGCCGTTCTTCAAGTGGTTCGCCGACGGTGAGCTCAACCTCTCCTACAACTGTCTCGACAGACATCTCGCAGAGCACGGCGACCAGGTCGCCTATCACTGGGTCGGGGAGCCCGGTGACAAGCGGACGCTGACCTACGCCGAGGTGGCCAAGGAGGTGAACCGTCTGGCCAACGGTCTTAGGTCGCTTGGCCTCGTCAAGGGGGATCGGGTCGCCCTCTATATGGGCATGATCCCCGAGCTGCCCATTGCCATGCTTGCCTGCGCCCGCCTCGGCCTGGTCCACTCGGCGGTGTTCGGCGGCTTCTCCTCCGAGGCCCTCTCCAGCCGGATCATCGACGCCTCGGCCCGTGTCGTGATCACCCAGGACGGAGCCTGGCGCGGTGGCAACGTGGTTCCCCTCAAGGCCAACACCGACCGGGCCCTGGAGGGCACTCCCACCATCTCTCACGCCATCGTGGTCAAACGGACCGGTCACGATGTGGACATGGTCGAGGGCAGGGACATCTGGTGGAGCGATCTGGTGGAGGGGCAATCGGAGGAGTGCGATCCGGTCCCCCTTGGCGCCGAGGACCCCCTCTACATCCTCTACACCTCGGGCACCACCGGCAAGCCCAAGGGCATCGTCCACACCCAGGGGGGCTATCTGGCGGGGGTCACCACGACCCATAGCTACGTGTTCGACGTCAAGCCGGACACCGACGTCTACTGGTGCGCCGCCGACATCGGCTGGGTGACGGGGCACAGCTACATCGTCTACGGCCCCCTGGCCAACCGCACCACCGGGGTCATCTACGAAGGTGCCCCCAACTATCCGGACTTCGACCGGTTGTGGAGCATCGTCGCCGAGTATGGGGTGACCATCTTCTACACGGCTCCCACTGCGATCAGGTCGTTCATGAAGTGGGGTGACCAATACCCGGCCAAGCACGACCTCTCCTCGCTCCGTCTCCTGGGGACGGTGGGTGAGCCGATAAACCCGGAGGCTTGGGTCTGGTACCACTTGAACATCGGTGGCGAGAGATGCCCGGTGGTCGACACCTGGTGGCAGACCGAGACCGGGTGCATCATGATCACCCCGCTGCCCGGCGTCACGGCCACCAAGCCGGGGTCGGCAACCTTCCCCTTCCCCGGGTTCTTCGCCGACGTGGTCGACGACGCCGGGAACAGCGTTCCCTTAGGTGGTGGCGGGTACTTGGTGATAACCCGTCCCTGGCCAGCGATGGCCCGCACCATCTATGCCGACGACCAGCGATTCCAGGAGACCTACTGGTCCCGTTTCCCCGGTCGCTATTTCCCGGGAGACGGTTGCAAACGGGACGAGGACGGGTACTTCTGGCTCCTCGGCCGTGTGGACGACATCATGCTGGTGGCGGGGCACAACATCTCGACGACCGAGGTGGAGTCGGCCCTGGTAAGCCATCCCGCCGTGGCCGAGGCCGCAGTCGTCGGGCGGAGAGACGAGATCACCGGTCAGGCGATTGCCGCCTTCGTGACCCTCAAGGCCTCGGTGACAGGAGACGACGAGCTGTTGTCGACCCTCCGTGAGCACGTTGCGGACACTCTCGGACCAATCGCAAAGCCGAGATCGATAGTCTTCACCGCCGATCTGCCCAAGACGAGGTCGGGGAAGATCATGCGTCGTCTGCTCAAGGACATCTCGGAGAACCGCCAGCTTGGCGACGTGACCACCCTGGCCAACGCCGACATCGTCAGCGAGATCGCCGAGATGGCTACCCAGTCGACGGAGGACTGACTCCGGACAGGGCCTCAACCCCAGATCACTGCGGCCACCCAAACGACGGTGATGAGAAACCCACCGGCGAGCTCGATGCCAATGGAGAGGGCGACGGCTCTCAAGGTGGCGATTGTGGAGATCCGGGCCTGCTCACCGCCGCCTCGGCTGCGCTCGAGCAGGTAGATCGTGGCGGCAAAGCCGATGAAGGCACCCAAGAAGGGGAGGACGAACATCCCCACGACCCCGACGCCCACGGCGAGAAGAAGGTGGCTGACGGGGATCCCGATCTCTTTGAGCCTCCGGCCGGGATGGAGATACTTGAGGATCGAGGCCACCCCACCGATGGCCAGTGCCAGCAACATCACCACCCATCCCAGGGGAGTCTGCTCCACCACCGCCCATAGGACCACGGCTCCCACCACGATGAGCAGACCGGGGACGACGACCACGACCACCCCGACAAGACCGATGAGTATCCCGATTCCCGCCGCCAGGTCGTGGAGGGCCACTCAGTGATGGGGGGTCGGCGGGCGCGTCATGGGCCAAAGATAGGCCCGGCCCCTCATCACCATCTTTGAGGTGTAGGTTTCCGGGCATGGTCACAAGGATCGTCCTCCCCGAGTCCGAGCTCCCCACCCACTGGTACAACATCGTCCCCGATCTCCCTTCCCCGCCCCCGCCACCACTCCATCCCGGCACACTGCAACCGATCGGCCCGGACGACCTTGCCCCGTTGTTCCCCATGGACCTAATCCTCCAGGTGGTCTCTCCCGAGCGGTTCATCGAGATTCCCGAGGAGGTGCGTGAGATCTATCGGATGTGGCGTCCCTCGCCCCTCTACCGAGCCCATGGTCTCGAGCGGCTGATCGGTGGCCCGGCCCGGATCTACTACAAGTACGAGGGGGTGAGCCCGGTCGGCTCCCACAAGCCGAACACCGCGGTTCCCCAGGCCTACTACAACGCCAAGGCCGGGGTCGGCAAGCTGACCACCGAGACCGGCGCCGGGCAGTGGGGATC
>JAKEHF010000158.1 GCA_022615295.1 Actinomycetota bacterium
CGTCGTCGGTGACGAACACCTCGCCGTGCTCGAACGGGTTCATCGTGCCCGGGTCGACGTTGATGTAAGGGTCGAGCTTCTGGTTGACGACCTTGAGCCCCCGGGCCTTGAGGAGACGCCCCAGGGAGGCGGCGGTGATGCCCTTTCCCAGACTGGAGACCACACCACCGGTGACGAAGATGTACTTCGGCTGGTGGGTCGTGGGGTGGGCCTCGGAGATCGGATCCGGAAAAGGCCCGTTGGTCACGGGAGGTCACAGTAGCACCGTGACCCTCGTTGACGAACCATCCGTCGAGGAGCACCGCCCCTTGGGGCGATGCTCCTCATGGTGGTCGATCAGCCCAGACCGAACTCCCCGGAGACCGGGAGCCAATGGGACTCGCCCCACTGGAACTGCGAGTCGGCGTTGCCCTGGGTGTTGCTGTGGCGGAAATACCAGGTGCTGTTGCCCGGCCGGAAGAGACCCGGTGTGTCGTCGCCGTCCACCGTCCCCCAGTCACCCGCCACCAGCCTGTCTCCCGGGTTGCCGAAGAAGAACTGGAAGTGAGCGATCCCCTGGGTGTTGCTGTTCCGGAAGTAGACAAATCCGGTCGACTCCCGATGGAGGCCTACCGTGGTCACGCCGTCGCCATTGAAGTCGCCGGTGAAGGGCTTGTCACCGAGATTGCCGAAGAGGAAGGAGAAGTCGGCGGCCCCGAGACCCCCGTCGTTCTCCCCCAGCTCGTTGATCACATAGATCCTGCCCTCCGAGGGTCGGTAGATGGAAACCGTATCGCACCCGTCTCCGTCGAAGTCGCCGGCCAGTGGGATGTCACCGGGGTTGCCGAAGAAGAACCGGATGTTGGCGTTCCCCTGCGTGTTCGTGTTCCGAAGGTAGACGAAGCCGTCCGACTGCCGGTAGAGGCCAGGGGTGTCGTCACCGTCACAGTCCCAGTCACCCATGAACGGGTAATCGCCGGGGTTGCCATAGAAGAAGGTGGTGATGTCTCCCTCCGTGTTGCGGAGACGCCAGACCCCGGTGTTGGGGTCGACGGCTCCCACCGTTGACTCCACGAACTCCGGTGGTGGCGGCGGTGGAGGGGTCTCCAGGGTCGTGAACTCGACATCGACCAGGTTGTCGGGGTCACCGATCGGATCGGACGCAAATGCCTGGGCGAAGGTGTTGTCGGTGGCCCCCACCAGGAAGTAGTAGAGGGTCTCGGGGTCGAGACCGGTGAGGTTGTAGCTGAGGACGTTGCCGGCGACCTGCTCCTGGAAGAACTGTTCGTACGGCCCCCCGTCACCGGGGTCCCGATAGCCGTTGACCTCGTAGGAGATGATCGATCCGTCCGGCGGGTCGGTCGCCTCCGGCCAGGAGATGGTGGCCGAGTTGTGAGTGACCGAGCTGGCCGACACCTGGGCGTCTGCCGGCCAGTTGGGTGGGTCGAGCTGGATGACGTTGTCCGCGGCGAGAGCCGCCGACTCCCCTGCTGCCCCGTCGATGGCGATCACGGCGAAGTCGTACTCGGTGCCAGTGGTCAGACCCTGGACCACCCACTCGGCGACACCGGGCTCGTCGCCGCTGTTGGGATCCACCTGTTGAACCTCGAGCCCGTCGACTCGCACGCTGTAGTAGGCGAGGTCGCCATCGGTATCGGTCGCCTCTGGCCATTTCAGCTCCGTCGCCGTCTCGGTGAGTGAGAAGGTGAACAGGAAGGCCCCGTCCGGCCATGTCGGTACCGCCGCCGAGGCCGTCAAGGGCACAGATCCGACCACGAACGCGACCACGACCAGTACCAAAAAGAGCTTGCGTCTCATCCCTCCACCTTTTCCGGTCTCTCAGCCCCCAAGAGGCCACCCCATCGACACGGTGGGAGAGGTCAGGCAATCGTCAGCCTCCGGTCCCACCCTCGTCGCCAGACTAGACCACGCTCGGTGAAAGTTGAAGCGGAAACGCGGTCAACCGAGACCGAACTTGTCACGGAGAAGCCCGGGAAAGCTGCGCTCCTCGAGGACGACGAAACGGGCCGGCGTCTCCCCTTTGCGCACGGCGACCACTCCACCCTCACCCAACTCCCCCAGCGCGGTCTTGTCAACGTTCACCCTGACCACCCGGTCACGACTGACCCGGAGACCGATCACGCTGTCAGCGGGGAGCACCAGAGCCCGATCGAACAGCGCGTGCGACGCCACCGGTGTCACCACCAGCGCCTCCATACGCGGGTCCATGAGGGGGCCGCCGGCCGAGAAGGTGTATGCCGTCGAGCCGGTCGGGGTGGCGACAATCAACCCGTCGGCTCGATACGTGGCGAAGGGTTCGCCATCGATGGTGACGTCCAGATGGATCAATCTGGTGCTGTCCACCTTCTCGACCACGACGTCGTTGACCCCGGTCAATGTCGTGTCGCCGACCGTCACCGCCACCGTCATCCGCTCCTCGATCCGATAGTCCCCCGACATCACCGCCTTGAGCACCGTCTCCGCTTCGTCGGGCTCGGCCTGGGCAAGAAAGCCCAGTGTCCCGAGGTTGAAGCCGAGGACGGGCACATCCCAGGCCAGCGCCTGGCGAACCGCCCCGAGCATGGTTCCGTCGCCGCCTGCCGAGATCACCATGTCGGGTTGTCCTTCGGCACCGACGATCTCGCCGCCAGAGTCGGCGATCAACGTGAAGAGCCTCTCGGTGAAGACGGCAGCAGGCCCCGGTCCCGGCCTCGTCTCGACGAAGAATCTCAATCGGGAACCTCCAGCGCCCGAACCAACCTGCCCCTCCGACACCACACTAGGTATTCCGCGTGGACACCCCGAGAGGTGAGGGAACGTTCCAGTCCAGCGGGGAAGGCACAAGCCCGACGCCGAACCGCGTCAGCTCTCCTCCAACTCGTCGAGGATCCGGCTCAGCAGGTCGGCGAGCTCGGCGGCCGGGCCGGGCAGCAATGCCGGATCGAGGGCGGCCAGCTTCTCCAGCGCGGTCTCCAGCTCCTCGATCTGATAAGGGGTCAGGTCCATGAGGGGATTATCGCCGTCCCACCTCGCCGAGGAGGAGATCCACGGCTGCGGGCAGATCGGCGGGGATTATCGCCGTCCCACCTCGCCGAGGAGGAGATCCACGGCTGCGGGCAGATCGGCGACGACATGGTCGGCGTCGATACCGGCCTGCCCGTTCCGGGTCGCCCCGCTGAGCACCAGGACCGAGACCCACCCAGGCTCGTCATGGGCCATCGCCATGTCGGTGTCGACCCGGTCCCCGATGACCCAAGCCGGGCCGGAGAGCCGGGTCTTCACCAGATCCCGCATCGGGGAATACGGTTTGCCGGCAACCTCGGGCTCGACACCCGAGGCAACCTCGATGGCTGCGACGATCGCCCCCGCCCCGGGGAGGGGGCCGGCGGTGGTCGGGTAGGTGGGGTCGAGGTTGGTGGCTATGAAACGGGCTCCGTTACGCAAGGCGGTGGCGGCCTCGGCTATCTGGCGATAGTCGAGCCCCGTTGTGAGACCGACCATCACCGACCGGGCCTCCCCCGGATCCCGGGTCTGGTCCCGACCAGCTCTGCTCAGCACCTCGGTGATCCCCACGTCTCCGACGACGTACACCGGCAAGTCCACGTCGCGGAGCATTCCCTCGGCGGCCTCCGGCGACGTGCAAACGTCGGCCGGGTCGTATGCCACACCGGTGAGCCTGCTCACCTTTTCGGCTACCTGACCGGGGGTCTTAGCGGCATTGTTGGTCACGAACAGAATCCGGGCCCCGGCGTCCCGAAGACGTCGCAACGCGTCTGGCACACCGTCGAGCACCGTGTCCCCCAGGTACACCACCCCGTCCAGGTCACAGACGACGTCGATCAAGGACCCAGGAAGTGGTGGAACACCCTCTGGTACAGGGTGGTGGTCCGCTCCACGGACGCCACCGACACTCGCTCATCGTGACCATGGAACAGGGAGAGCATCTGGGAGAAGGTCATCCTGTCGTCGAAGAGGCCGACCCCGTAGCCGATCGCCCCCCTCTTGCGCCAGAACCTCCCGTCTGTGCCGACCGTCATGAGGGTGGGCACCAGGTTCCGGTGGCCCTCGAGCTCCTCCACCGAGGCGGCGATCGCCTCCCAGAGCGGGTTGCCCGTGGGACTTATCGTGGCGTGGAGGTCGAGTACCGGCTCGATCTCGACCTCGTCGCTGGCCATCGCCTTGCGGAGATGGGATTCCACGAAGGCACCGTCCATGCCGGGCAGGGGGCGGATGTCGACCGAGGCCGTTGCGGCGTCGGGGATCACGTTGCTCTTCACACCCGCGGTCAGCATGTTCGGTGAGATCGTGAGATGGGTAAGGGCGTGGGCGTAACGGGCAAACAGGGGGTCGGTGACTGCCAGGTTGTCGAGGGCGTCGTCCACCACGTCGGGATCGGTGAGGGCCCGCTTGGTCTCCGGGTCGAGGTCGAGATGATCGACGAAGCGGGCCCACTCCGGCGCGATGTCGACCGGCATCGGGGTCTCGAAGATCCCTCCGAGGGCGCTGACCAGCTTCTCCAGGGCGTTATCGGTGCGGTAGGGGGCCGATCCGTGACCGGGGGTCCCGTGAGTGTGCAGACGGGTCCAATAGCCGCCCTTCTCCCCCACCGCCACCGGGACGGTGGGCATCGCGGAGTACTCCAGCGCCGGGTAGGCGACCTCGGTCAGACAGTAGGCGGCGTGCACCAGGTCCCAGCGCTCCTCGACCAGTGCTCCGGCCCCGAGGAACCCGCCGGCTTCCTCATCGGCAGCGGCCACGAACACCAGGTCGCCACGGGGCGCCAGCTCACCCCTGACGTACGGTCGGGCCGCGACCGCCATCGCCGCGGTGACGTTGAGCATGTCGACGGCGCCGCGCCCATATACGAAGCCATCAACGATCTCGGCGGCGAAGGGATCCACGGTCCACCCGGAGGCATCGACCGGGACCACGTCGGTGTGGGGCACCAGGGCCAGATCGGGGGCGGTGGGGTCGGAGCCCACGACCCGATAGATCAGGGTCTGCCGCCCCGGCGACGGCTCGAAGACGTCACCCTCCATACCGAAGAACTCCTGGAGGGTGGCCACCGACCGGTGCTCGTGACCACTCTCGGGGGTGCCGTCGTTGACACAGCGGTTGCGGATCAACTCCTGGAGCAGGGGTATGACACCGGTCGTCATGTCTGCAGGGTATCCAACAGGTCGTACATCGTCGGTGTCAGGGGGAGCCGGGCTGCGTCATCCAAGGGCACCCAGCGCACCTCGTCGGCGTCATCACCTCTCCGCAGCCGGCCACCTGCCAGAGAAGCTGAGAAGTCGACCAGGACGATGTGATGCCCCTCGGAGATGTGCTCACCGACCCAAACCACCTCCCCGACCACGACGTCGAGCCCGGTCTCCTCCGCCGTCTCCCGTCGGGCCGCCTCCCGAAGCCTCTCCCCGGGTCTGACCTTGCCTCCGGGGACCGCCCAGAGACCACGGCTGGGCTCACGCCCCCTGCGCACGAGCAGCAACCGATTGTCGTCGATCACCACCGCCCCCACCCCGACTATCGGCTCAACGGTCGTCATCGTGGTGCATGATGATCGAGCGGGCGGCGAAGCCCCCCGCCTCGAAGAAGTTCTTGGCAAGTCGGTGACCAGGGAGCACGTGGGCGTCGAACTTCGAGATCCCCCGCTCCCTGAGGATGTCCATAACCTGGTCGCGCATCACCTCGCCGACCGCCACCTCTCTTGCGTGCGGGTCTACGTAGATCAGCCTTATGGCGCCTATGTTCTCGCCCTCGGCCTGGCTGAGCATGTCCTCCACCCTGGCGATGAGGAAACCGACTGGGACATCATCGATCCACCCCACCAGGACTACGGTCCTCTCGTCGTCGATCGCGGCCCGCAGGCTGTCGGCCACCGGCTCGTCGAGGCCGTCAGCGAGCGGCCACATCCTGTGGAGCTGGGACATCTCGGTCTCGAGACCGCGATAGAGGGTCTCGAGGACGTCGACATCGGCCTGGCTCGCCCTCGTGGCGTGGACCCTCATCTCCCGGCCAGCCGCACCCCGGGTCTGAGACGGCTCAGACCCCAGATCGTCACCAGCCACATGGCCTCCACCACGATTCGCAGCCCCATCTTCGATTGGCCTCTCAGCCTGTCCCTGAATGCGATTGGCAACTCCACGATCCGGAGTCCACGGTTGCAGGCGCGCCATGCCATCTCCACCTGGAACCCATAGCCCGAAGCTCTGGCTTCACCGTATCCCAGGGTGGCCAGTGAGGACGACCGGAACGCCCGGAACCCGGCGGTGGCATCCCGGATCGGTATCCCCAACATCAACCTGGCATAGATGTTGCCGGCCCGCGAGATCAGTCTCCTCGGCAATGGCCAGTCGGGGGTCGAGCCTCCGGGTACATACCGGGACCCGATGACCAGGTCGGCGCCGTCGACCACGCCCTGGACGATACGTGGCAGATCTGCGGGGTCGTGGGAGAAGTCGGCGTCCATCTCCACGATGACCTCCGCATCGCCTTCCTCGATGAGCCTGTCGAACGCGGCGGCATATGCCGGCCCCAGACCACGCTTGGCCACGCGATGCATCACCGTGATCGACGGGTCAGTCTCGGCCAGCGTGTCGGCGAGGGCTCCGGTGCCGTCGGGTGAGGCGTCGTCGACGATGAGGATGCGGTAGCCGTACGGGGCGATCGCCACCGTCAACTGGGCGATGTTCTCCCGTTCGTTGTACGTGGGGATGACGACCGTCACCCTGTCAGGCGACACAGTCCTGACAGATCATCTTGCGCTTGTTGGCGAGCTGTGACATCCGTTTCACGAGGAAACACGACTGACACACGAACTCGTCGGAACGTTGCACCTGGGCGTCGACGTTCATGGTCAGCTCGGCGCGACGCATGGCCCTGAGCTCTTCGACCTCGTCGACCAGCATGGCCTCGTTCGCCTCGTCCTCCAGAAGCTGCAGCTCCTGGTTCTCGAGCTCCTCCAGGGCGTCGGCCGTCTCCTCGTCGTGCTCCTCTTCCTCGTCCTCGTCGTATTCCCCCTCGGCCTCCTCCTCCTCGAACTCCTCCTCCACGAGGACCTCCTCGGTGGTGGCGTCGACCTCCTCGAGGTCGACCTCCTCGAGGTCGACCTCCACGTCGTCTAGCTCCTCGGGCTCTTCAGGGTCCTCGACGAGCTCCAGATCGTCGAGCTCGGGCGCGGATACCTCTGGTTGCTTGGTCTTCTTGGCTGCCATTTCTTGGGGTATCGGGGTGGGCGGCGCCGGAGTATATGACTTGAGGTCAGATCTTCAGCCTTATCGCGGCCGGGACAACCCGACCCCTGACTGGTGTATTCCCCACGATGTCCCCGTCGGCCTCGAGGGGCCAAACGACGTCGGTTTCGATCTCAAACGTGGCCGACGAGAAGCGGCGCACGGTGGGGTCGGCCAGGTGGGTCCCCTTGATGACCTTGGGCACCAGGGCGGGGGCCTGTCTCTTGCTGGCGGAGATCACCTGGATGTCGAGGACGCCGTCGATCAATGTGGCCCTTGGGGCCACATTCCAACCCCCGGCGAAGAACTGGGCGTTGGCCATGATCACGGCCAGTGCCTCCGTCTCGTAGCTGCGCTTGTCCGTCGTCACCTTCACCCTCGCACGGGGAAAACGGGGCAGGCGGACCCCGAAAGCGACCGGGTAGCGGACCGCCCCGAGCCGTCTTGTGATCTTGACCGCGGTCTCGGCCGCCGCGGCGCCAACACCGACCTGGGCCACGTTGACGAAATATCGCAGACCCCATTCGCCCTCCAGGGTCACCACGTCGATGTCATAGGTGTCGTCGGTGGCCAGATGCCTCGCCGCCCCGGGTATGTCCTGGGGCAGGGCGAAGGTCCGCATCAGATCGCAACCAGTGCCGGCGGGGAGTATCCCCAGCACCGGGATGGTGCCCAGCCCGAGCGAGAGGAGCCGATTCACTGCCAGGTTCACGGTTCCGTCGCCCCCGGTGACGGCAAAATGGGTCACACCCTGAGCCGCAGCCTCGTGGAACAACTCCCCGGCGACTGTCCTCGTGTCGGGCACGACGAGCCGGTGGTCGACCCCCGCCGCCTCCAGCGCCTCCTGCACGCGGGCCGGGTCGGTGGCGCTCCTCCCAGCCGCAGGATTGACCATCACCAGCCACTTGGGCATCAGCCGACTCCCTGGGCGGCGACCACGCCCCGATCCACCTGCTTGAGGGCGATGGCCGCCTCGTCCGCCAGCTCGGGCACGGCGTCCTTCACCTGGCGCAGCAGGTCGACGAGCTGGCGGGAGACCCGCACGAAGTCGCCGGGAGCCATCCCCTTTGTCGGGAGCTCGTCGAACTCGGTGCCCGAGGCCCAGAGATGAGCGAGCCGACCGAAGCCCGGGTCGGGGCGTCTGGCCGGTGTGAGACGTGCCGCCCGCTCCGCGGTGCTGAGGTCCGTCCAAAGACGCTCTATCGCCTCCCAACGCCCGGCCAGGCTGACACCCGGCCAGTCCGCCGCCGAGACCTGGTCGGACCTCGGCTCGTACACGAAGACAGAGAGCAGAGCGGCCAGCTCGGAGGGTTCGAGCCCGAAGAAGACACCGTGCTCGATGCTCTCGGCGAGAAGGAGGTCAGACTCGTTGTAGAGACCACGCAGCCGCTCGCCTCTGGGGGTCAGACCCCAACCCGAGGCGTAGTCGCGCTCCTCGAGCAGGACACGAATGGCAGCGAACTCCTCGACGAGCCCATGACCGCCCGCCCGACGTCTCGCCAGGTGCTGCTCGAGCCGTCTCTGCAGACGCTGGGCCCGGCGTAGGGCGGCGACGTGTCTCGAGGCGTCGGGGCAGTCAGCGACAGGATGCTGGACCAGCATGTGGGTTTGTGGTGACCTGTCGCTGCGTCGCGGCGGGATCTTCCGCACCTGACGCAGCAGCTCCTGTATGAAACGCCGGTCCCTCGGCTTGAAAGGCGTGGGAAGGGTGACGGCGCCCACCCGATGGCTTGCGGCAGTGATGTCCCGATAGCCGAGGGTGTCCACCCTGCCCGATGTGGAGACGACCAGATAGCGGGTTCCCTCGTCCTTGCGGGCCAGCCTGCGCAGGATGGCGTACCGCCCGTCTCGAGAGCCCCCCACTATCTCCACCACGTCCCCGGCTCCGAGCGATGCCGCGATCCCTTCGTTCCTCGTCTTAGGGGCGAGGGACTCGACCAGCGCCATGTACTCCTCGACACTGCCACGCTCGCATCGGGCCAGCTCCAGCTCGTGGGCGACTTGGTGCTCGATGGCGTCGACCATGTCGGCGCTCTCGGTCATCTCGGTCTCCCGCTGGAACGCGGCGAAAGAGGCCTCGAGCATCGCCTCCGCCTGCTCCTGTGGGTAGTTGGCGATCAGGTTCGCGGTCATGTTGTAGGTGGGTCGGAAGCTCGACTTGAGCTCGTGCGCCCCCAGCGAGGCGACCTCGGTCACCTGGCTGAACCGCAGGAACGAGGAGTGGAGGACCACACCAAAACCCTCGACGTCGATGCCCCGTCTCCCCGCCCGCCCTGTGAGCTGGGTGTAGTCGCCGGGGCGCAGCAGATCGTGGTTCTCCCCGTTGAACTTGGTCAGGCTCTCGAGGACGACCGATCGAGCCGGCATGTTGATGCCCAGGGCCAGGGTCTCGGTTGCGAACACCACCTTGAGCAGACCGGCGGCGAACAGCTCTTCCACAGTCTCTTTGAACGCAGGGACCAATCCGGCGTGATGAGCGGCGATCCCCGCCTCCAGGCCCGTGATCCACTGGTCGTACCCGAGCACGGCGAGGTCGGTATCCGTGAGGTGCGAGGTGCGCTCCTCGACGATCCCACGGATCGACTCCCTGTCGTCACGACCGGTGAGCCTGATCCCGGCGTCTGTCAGACGGGCTGCCGCCGAGTCGCAGCCGGACCGTGAGAAGATGAAGTAGATGGCGGGGAGCATGTCCTCGGCAGCCAGACGCTCGACGGTCTCCGCGCGACTCGGGGTACGGAACCGACGTCTACTCCCCCGTTCGAGGCCCAGCATGTGCTCGATCCTGGGGTTGGGTCGTGTCCTGCCGTCGCGTCTGACGAAGGTGGGCAGGAGATGGAGCGCCTGGCCACCGAGCCGATCCTTGATCATGTACATCGACTCGAGCGGCACTGGGCGATGATCGGTGCTGACGAGACGTGTCGGCCCACGCCTCGTCTCGACCCAGGAGGCGAACTCGGAGTCATTGGAGATCGTGGCGGAGAGACACACGAACTGGACATGTGACGGGCAGTGGATGATGACCTCTTCCCACGCAGCACCACGGGCCCGGTCCTGCAGGTAGTGGGCCTCGTCGAGCACCACCAGACCCACGCCGGCCAGGGCCTCCGGGTCGGCGTAGATCATGTTGCGCAGGACCTCCAGCGTCGCCACGATCACCGGAGCCCGAGGATTGACCACGTTGTCACCCGTGAGGAGACCCACCTCCTGTGAGCCGAGGGACTGGCTGAAGTCGGAGTACTTCTGGTTGGATAGAGCCTTGATCGGCGTGGTGTAGAAGGCCCGGGACCCCCGACCCCTGGCGAGATGGATCGCGGCCTCTGCGACCAGGGTCTTTCCCGCCCCGGTCGGGGCGGTGACCACCAGGGACAGCCCCTCTGCGATCGCCTCCGCCGCCTCCACCTGGAACGGGTCGGGGGCGAAGTCATACTGCGCCCAGAACTCGTCGAGCACGGTGCTCATCTCCTCAGCACCAGTCGCACCAGCCAATAGGTGGCCTCATACATCACGTAGAGGGGGACCGAGAGGGCCAGCAGAGTGAACAGGTCTCCGGTGGGTGTGATCAGAGCGGCGCCGATCACGACGAGGAGCAATGCCCACCTCCGCCACCTGCCGAGCTGAGCCGAGCTCACCAGACCGACGGCGGCCGCGGCGAAGAGGAACACCGGGTAGAGGAAGGCGAGACCGAAGGCGAACAGGAATCGAAGCGTGAACGAGTAGTAGTCGGCCATGCGCAGATCGTTCTCGACATCCGGCAGCAGCCCGAGAAGGAACTCGAGGCCACGGGGCAGGGTCCAGTACCCGAACACCACCCCGCCGACGAAGAGCACCACGAGGGCGGCGACGATGGGCACCGCCCACCGCCGCTCCCGTTCGGTGAGGGCAGGGTTCACGAAGGCCCATAACTGATAGAGGACCACGGGGCTGGCGAGGACCACGCCACCAAACAGGCCGATACGCATGAGGACCCCCCATTGCTCGGCGACGGCGAAGGTCTGCAGGGTCGACTCCGGCGCCGCCCTGTGGAAGGGCGCCTCGAGGATCGATCGCAGGTCGCCGGCGAACAAGAAGGCGACGATGCCACCCACGATGATGGCCACCAGCGACTTGAGCACGCGCCAGCGGAGCTCCTCGAGGTGGCCGAGGATCGACTGGGGTCTGTCGGCCGTCACTCTTCCTCCATGGCCCGCTCGATTCTCTCGAGATCGGCCATGGCGTCCTCCGGTGTCGGCCCGGACACGGGTTTCGGGCCTGTCCAGTCATAGCGCTTCGGATCCACCGTCTCGAAGCTCTTCTTGAGGTCCCGTCTCAGCTCCTTGACCGGGTCGGTCACCTCTCCAGCGAGGTCACGGACCTGGGCCACCTCCGCCTCCAGACCCTTGGTGATGTCACGAGCGGCGGTGCGCAGCTCAACGGCCCATGCGCCGAGACGTCTCGCCAGTTCGGGGAGTCGCTGTGGGCCGAGCACCACGAGGGCGAGCAGCAGGATGACGATGATCTCGCCGCCTTGAAGCATCAGAGGGTGATGCTAAGCCCGGGAAAAGATGAAGGTGACGACCCCCCCGGGTCGTCACCTTCCGGCCACAGGCACCCTGCCCTTGGTGCCCGTCTCGATACCCCTACCTACCGGGCCCGTTGTCAGCCGGCCAGGAGACGGAGCGGATCCGGCTCGGTCTCGAGGGCAGCTGCGAACGCTTCGATCTCCATCTCGGTGATCGGGTTGACCACCTCGAAGTGCACACCCGTGGCCAGAAGGACGCTGACCACTCGGGAGTTGGCGGGCCGTCGCTGCTGGAACGTGCAACTCGGGCATGTGAATCTGTAGTCGCCTTCGCGGCCATCGGGTCGCAGCTCGAGTGCAACGTCATCCGGTGTCAGATGGATGTCGCCACAGCGGCTGCATGTGGTCTTGATGGTGGTCATTCCTGGTCTCCGGTCACCCATAAGTACAAAGGTGATCGGCATCCCGGATCCGAACCTGAAGGAGCCAGGGGTAGGTCGTTAGACCCTATGAGTAGAGGGCGAGCAGCGAGCTCCCCAGCTCACGCAGCCTTCCGGCCACCTCGGGGCCCTCAACAAGCCGTCCCGCGGATCCCAGTCTGAGGAGGAGACGGGCGGCGACCTCCGGATCGGGGGCCCAGAAGCGCACCCTGGCGCCCGATTGGCGCCGCTCCAGGATCTCGACCGGGTAGTACTCGGGGACCCACATCGCCTCGGCGTCGAGATCGATGACACACGAGATGTCACCCTCCGAGGGCGTATAGCCGATCCCGGGAACCGGCACCCGGCTTGGGCGGCGGAAGACTTCGTCCAGCATCTCGGACTCCTTGATCCGGTCGACGCGAAATGTCCTCTCCCCGCCCACCAGACGACAATGGCCCACCACGTACCAGGTGCCCAGGGTGTGGAATACGATCCAGGGCTCGACATCCCTCTCGGTGGTCTGCTCCCTTCCCACCGAGCGGTACACGATCCTGACCACTCTCGATGCGGCGGCCGCCTCCTTGAGCCGGCGGACGTGCTCATTCTCGTCGAGGACGTCCACGGAGAGCACCGGGCCCGCACCCGGCACGAGGACCTTGCTCAGCTTGCCCACGGCACTTTGGAGAGCAGGGTTCCCCTCGCCCATGTCGATGACCGTCATCCCCGCGGCGAGGAGGCCAAGGGCCTCTGTGGGGGTGAGACGCGGAGCCCTCGTGAAGTAGTCGGCGGCGTCGATCACCACGACGTCCTCGTCGAGATAGGCCTCCATGAGCTCGCCGGGTCCGTAACCGGGAAGACCACAGACGAACACCGTGTCCAGATCGCGGGAAAGCTGTTCCGGGGTGTAACCAAACCGCTCCAGGACCTCTCCCATCTCGACCGAGTCCCGCTCCAGGACGTAGGGGATCAGGGCCAGTATGCGGGAGAGTCGTGACACCGTTCGCGAGCTGGTCATCACGGCACCGCCATGGCCGCCTCGACCCGTCGAAGCACCTCTCGGCGCATCGTCTCCGGCTCGAGGATCTCCGCTGAGTCACCGAAGCTGAGCACCCAGCCGATGAAGGCATCGGTGTTGACCACCGGGAGCACGGTCACCAGCTCGCCTTCCGGCTCGGGCATGCCAAGGGTCCTTGCCGCCCACCAGGCGACGTCGGGGTCGAACCTGACCCTGGCCTCGACCCGCTCTCCGCCGCCCGACTCCCAGGGAAGGCTGTCGAGCACCCCACGCACGTCGAAGCCGCGAGGTTTGTCGAACGAGCCCCTCTCCTCCGAGACCTCGAGGTCCTCGATCCTGTCGATCCTGTACACCCGCTCCCCGTGCCCGGTCTCGCCGACCACGTACCAGTGGCCCCGGCGATGGGCGATCCCATAAGGGCGGAGCCGGCGTGCCTGACCTCGATAGCCGAACTCGACCAGCCGGCGCTCGGTGACCGCGGTGAAGAGGTCCCCGAGATCGGTGGCCGTGGCCCCCAGGTCGGCTCCGATCGGCTCCAGACCGACGCCACGCTCCACCCCACCAAGCTTGAGCAGGGCGTCGAGCCCGATGTGGGAGCCACCGAGCCGCACCATCCTCGCCGCCACCGACAGTGCCACCCGCTCCTCCTGGGTGAGACCGGGGTCTTCCACGGCGTACTCATCGGGATCCACCGTGTAGCCGTAGTCGACCTCCCACACGTCCAGGGGTTGACGCTTGAGGGGGACCCCGAGACGACGCAAGACGTCCTTGTCCCGCTCGAACATGCGATGGAAAGCCTCATCGCTCTGGTCTCCATAGCCCTGCACCGTGTGACGGATGTCGTCCGCGGTCACCGGAGTCGGCGACTCGAGCAGATAGATGAGCAGGTTGAGGACCCTCTCGACGACGCTCTGCACGTCACGATTCTGACGTGTGCCCCGGTCTTCCGGGAGGATCCGTGCCTAGAGGCTCTCGATGAGCTTGTCCACCCTCTCGTCGTGTGACTTGAAGGGGTCCTTGCACATGACGGTGCGCTGTGCCTGGTCATTGAGCTTGAGATGGACCCAGTCCACGGTGAAGTCGCGGCGTTTTGCCTTGGCCGCCTTTATGAAGGCGCCACGGAGACGGGCCCTGGTCGTCTGTGGGGGGCGGACCACCGCCTCCGCCACCTTCTCATCCGTGACCACCCTGTCGGCGAGGTCCCTGGCCTCGAGCAGGAAGTAGAGGCCACGTGTCCGGTCCACGTCGTGATAGGCGAGGTCCATCATCGACATCCTCGGGTCCGAGAGGGCGATCCCGCGGCTCGTCGAGTAACGCTCGAGAAGACGGTATTTCATCACCCAGTCCACCTCACGGTCGAGGGTCATTGGGTCCTTCTCCAGACCGGTGAGCAGATGCTCCCAACGGTCGATGGCCTTCTGCACCTGGGCGGGGAACCCAGGGCTGCGGGCGAACCTCATCGCCCGGTCGAGATACTCCCACTGGATGTCGAGGGCAGACAGCTCCCGACCGTTGGCCAGCCGGATCTTCCGCTCGCAGGTCACGTCGTGGGATACCTCGCGGATGGCCCGGATCGGGTTCTCCAGGGTGAGGTCTCTGAAGACCACATCCCTCTCGATCATCTGGAGGAGGGCCACCATCGTCCCCACCTTGACGTAGGTGGCGTACTCGCTCATGTTCGAGTCCCCGGCGATCACGTGGAGCCGCCGGTAGCGCTCGGCGTCGGCGTGTGGCTCATCCCTGGTGTTGATGATCGGTCGCGACCTCGTGGTGGCCGAGGACACTCCCTCCCAGATGTGGTCTGCCCGTTGGGCCACGGAGAAGGTGGTGCCCCTCGGGGTCTGGACCAGCTTCCCCGCCCCGAGGAATATCTGACGGGTGACCAAGAAGGGGATTAGCACGTCGACCGTGCGGTGGAAGTCCTTGTGCCTGCTCACCAGGTAGTTCTCATGACAGCCGTAGGAGTTGCCCGCAGAGTCGGTGTTGTTCTTGAAGACGTAGATCTGACCCCTGATCCCCTCCTCCTCGAGACGCTCCTCGGCCCCCTGCACCAGACCCTCGAGGATCCTCTCCCCGGCCTTGTCATGGGCCACCACGTCATCCAGGTCGTCACACTCGGGAGTGGCGAACTCGGGGTGGGAGCCGACATCGAGATAGAGACGGGCCCCATTCTCCAGGAAGACATTCGAGGAGCGGCCCCAGGAGACCACCCTCCGGAACAGATAGCGAGCGACCTCGTCGGGGCTGAGACGACGCTGCCCGCGCAGGGTGCAGGTCACCCCGTACTCGTTCTCCAGCCCGAAGATCCGCCGGTCCATCGGATCAGGCTAACCCCGCCCACAAACTTGTCCCCCACTTGTGGGGGGACCGACGAACCCAGCGAGCTCGCCCCTCCCCTAGCCCCCCAACTCGGCGGGATCGACACGTCGGAAGGCACGTCGACCGTTGGCCTGGTCGAGCACCGCGATCTCCCACCCCTCGGACTCCCTCCCCTCGGCGCGTTGGAATGCCTCGGCGCAGGCCGTGAACGCCTCCGCAAGGGTCATACCCTCGCGCCACAGCTCGCCAAGCGCCTCGGTGAGCTGGTCCGCCTTGCCGCCGATGGCCACAAACCGGCGCTCGTCGTAGAGGGTGCCGTCGTAGCTGATCCGGAAAAGACGGTGCTCCCGGTCGGGGGAGATCTCCGTGATCAGGATCTCGACCTCGAAGGGCTTTGGGTCACGGGTGAAGATCATGCCCAGAGTCTGGGAGAAGGCGGTGGCCAGACCCATGGCGGTCACATCGTCACGGGAGTACAGATACCCCATCAGGTCCGCCTGGCGGATCCCTGCCTTGCGCAGGGTCTCGAACTCGTTGTACTTGCCGACGCCGGCGAAGGCGATCCGGTCGTACATCTCGCTGATCTTGTGTAGGGCCGTCGACGGGTTCTCCGCCATCATCAGCACCCCGCCCTCGTACTCCACCGCCACCAGCGATCTACCCCTGGCGATTCCCTTACGGGCGAACTCGGTCTTCTCCCGGACCTGTTGCTCGGGGGGTACATAGAGCGGGAAGGTCATCGGATCGTCTCCACCGCCCTTTGGGCATAGGGGATCAAGGTCTCGTCCTCGTACTCGGTGACCCCGGTGGAGTCGATACGCACCACATTGGGGAGGATGCCCCTGGTCAGGTCGGGACCACCGGTGGCGGTGTCCTCCTGTGACGCTGCCACCAGGGTCTTCACCGAGAGCTCGGCAGCCTCTTCGGCGCTCATCCCCGGGTCGTAGGCGGTCCTCAGATAGGACTTGGCGAGACGGGACCCCGAGCCGGTGGTCCCGAAGTCGGTCTCCTCGTAGCGTCCCCCGACGACGTCGAAGCTGTAGACCCGCCCGGTCTCCTGGCGGTCGTCGTAACCCCCGAAGAGAGGGACGACGACCAGACCCTGGAAGGCGAGGGGAAGCTGGCTCCTCACCAGACGCGCCAGGAAGGAGGCCTTGCCGTCCAGGGAGAGCCTGACCCCCTCGATCTTCTCGTAGTGCTCCAACTCCACCTGGAAGAGACGGACCATGTCTATGGCCAGACCCGCGGTGCCGGCGATGGCCACGGCGGAGTAGTGATCCGCCGGGAACACCTTGCGGATGCGACGATGGGCGACCAGATAGCCCTCCGTGGCCCGGCGGTCCCCTGCCATGACAACACCGTCGGCATAGCGCATCGCGAGCACGGTCGTTCCCTCGGGAAGGGCGGGGACCTGCACCCCACTGGGGATCTCGATCATCGGTGCAGCACCGATCGATTCGAGGAGATCGGTGAAGCTGGAACCCGGTATTGGTGCGTCAAGCGGCAATGGCCCGAGTGGGCGAGGGGTCACTGCCCGCCCTTCTGGACGTAGTTCTTGACGAACTCCTCCGCGTTCTCCTCGAGAACCTCGTCGATCTCGTCCAACAGCTCGTCGAGCGCCTCGAGGTCCGCCTCGGCCTCCGCCCGGCTCTGCGCCGCCTCCTCTTCGCCCTCGCTGGACTTTCCCCTGGACTGGGAGCGTTCTCTGTCCGACATCTGACTCAACCTCCTAGACGGTGGATCAGATCGGCTGCGTCCTCCGCCTCGTCGAGTAGCCCGCCGACCATGGCGGCGGTGCCACGCAGTGGCTCCATCATAGGAACCCGCTTGAGGTTCGCCTCACCGACGTCGAAGACCAAGGAGTCCCAGTTGGCGGCGACCAGGGCGCCCGGATAGTCGGTCACGCAGCGACCCCGGAAATAGGCTCTGGTCCTCGCCGGCGGCCTCGTTGTGGCCGTCGTTATCTCCTCCTCCGTGAACAGGGTCCTCACCGAGCCTCGAGCCGCCAGCCGGTTGTAGAGACCCTTGGTGGCGTCTACGTCGTGGTACTGGAGGTCGAG
>JAKEHF010000159.1 GCA_022615295.1 Actinomycetota bacterium
TAGGTTCACAGAAAGGGGGGAGTCAGCCGATGTCGTCGGGGCAACCCGGCTCACCGGGGTGAAGTGGTCGAACCAGCACCTTGAGCAAATCGGAGGCTCCACCCGAGTCGGGGGCACGCCACAGCGTGGACTTGGTGGCGTCGTCGAAGGTCGAGAGCACATCCGATGCCAGGACCTTGCATCTCCAAGCGTCGGCAACGACCTGCCACCCTTCGATGTCCTCGCCAGGGAAAGGCCAGTCCCTGACGTCCTGGAACTCCGGGTCGAGTACGCCCTCACCGACCACCACCCGAGCCTGCTCTCCTACGTAGGGGTGTGACTCGCCGGCGCCGGCCAGCTGGTCCAGTACGGAGCGCAACTCGGCGAAGACCCTGGTGGCCTCGCGCTCCGGCTCCTCTTCGAACCCGAGGGCGTACACCCCGTAGCGATGGGCCCCGTTCTGGTCCCAATAGGTGATGACATCGGTCCCGGCGTCGGCGAGGAAGTCGAGGGCGCTGTTGTCCACCTCGTCGACTATGCCGGGCAGCCCCATTTGGTTGACGAGAGTGAGCAACTGGTCCACGTCGTCCCCGGTCAGTTGCGTCATCTGGTAGTTCGGTAGAAGGGGGCCGGGGAAGATGGCGATCACCGGCCCTTCGTAGATGAGACGCCCGTCCCCGGTCAAGGTGAAGATGGGCCCGCGTGCCAGTAGCCAGTCCGGAGGGGCGAAGCCGCCTTCGAGATGTATCTGGATGATGGCGTCGTCCGGAGATCGAGTGTTCGAGCCGCCGTCCGCCCCGCATGCGGTGACACCGAGTGCCAGCGCCACACCGATGGCAAGTGCCTTTGTTCTCATGAGGCGTTAGATGATCGTCTGCCGCTCCTCGGTTCCCGCCTGGTTACGGTGCCACCGATGCTTCCCATCCTCACCGGGCTGGTTGCGGCGGCCGTGGGGGCGATGCACGAGAAAGCGCATCTAGAGATCCTGGCACCCGTCGCGGCCGGTGCGTCGGTTAGGGGTGGGAATCTGGGCGGTTACTGGGCTCTGGGGAAGGGGCTGATCGTCTGGGTCACAGGTGCCATCCTCCTTCTGGCCAGAGCCGTCCTCGGGCTGGCAGCGCCCGATGACCGCATCGTCCTCGCCCTCGGACTGGTGATGCTCGGCGGTGGCATCGGGCTCGTCTACAGGGCCACGAGGCTGACGGCCCACGATCACCCTCATATCCATCCTCACACCTCACATGAGCACATCCACCTCCACCGGCTGGACAGTCAGCTCCACGATCACGACCGCTCGCCGGCCGGCCTGCTGGCGTTGGCGTGGACACCGCAGAACCTGGCAATGGCTCTTCCGGTGCTGGGGCTCGGCCCGACCTCGGCCGTGGTCTACCTGGGGGTGGTCCTGCCATCTTCGATGTTGGCGACGAGCGTGCTCGGCTACTGGCTGGGGAACTCACGCAAGCACGAGAACGACCCACGGTGGGTGGTCACGATGCTGAAGCTGACGGGGGCCGGCTGCTCGGCACTGGGGCTTGTTTGGATACTGGAGGTGTGGCCCGGTTAGCCCTTGGTCTGCTTCCAGCTATCGAGACCTTCCTCGATCTGGTCGATGGCCCAGTCGAGCTCTTCGAGGGTGGTGACGAGCGGCGGGATGAAGCGAAGGACGTTCCCGTCGGGCCCACAATCGATGATGATCAGATCCCGCTCGAAGACATAAGCCTGGATGTGTCTGAACGCCTTGGCATCGGGAGCCCTCGTGGTCTGGCTCTCGACGAGCTCGACACCGATCATCAAACCCAGGCCGCGTACATCTCCGATCGTCTGATGTCGCTCTGCGAGTTCGCCGAATCGAGTGAAGGCGTGTGTCGAGAGCCCCCTGGCGTGGGGGAGTAGCCCACCCATCGCGTCCATCACGGCGGTGGCCGCCGCGGTGGCCACCGGGTTGCCGCCAAAGGTGGTCCCATGCGCCCCCACCGGCCACGAGTCGACGATGTCGGCCGGGCCGCCGTAGGCGGAGAGCGGAAACCCGTTGGCGATCCCCTTACCCACGGCGATGAGATCGGGCTTGGCCTCGAAGTGGTCGGCCGCGAACCACTCTGCGGTCCTCCCGAAGCCGGTTTGCACCTCGTCGTAGATGAGCAGGATCCCGTGCTCGTCGGCCAGCGTCCTCAGTTCGTCGAGGAAGCGGGCCGGGGCCGGATAGTACCCGCCCTCGCCCTGGACCGGCTCGATGAGCAGACATGCGATGTTCTTGGGGCTGACGACGTGTTTGAAGACGAGAGCCAGCTCGCGAAGGCAGATATCGACTGCCTCGTCTACATCCATGCCCCAGCGATAGGCATGTGGGAAGGGTGCGATGAACACCGAGCCGAGCAGCGGGTGATAGCCGTCCCGATATCTGGCGTTCGAGGTCGTATAGGTGGCCGAGCCCATGGTCCGGCCGTGGAAACCGCCCCTGAAGACGACGACCCCTTGCCGGCCGGTGCTGTGCTTCGCCAGCTTCACCACGGCCTCCACTGCCTCCGAGCCCGAATTTGCGAAGGCGACCTTCTCGATTGCGGGCGGGGTCACCGCGCGCAGCTTCTCGGCAGCCTCCACGAGCGTGTCGTAGCGGAAGATGCAGCCCGAGTGGATGAACCGATCCAATTGGGCGTGGGCGGCTGCCACTACGGCCGGGTGATTGTGCCCGAGGTTGGTGACCGCGGTGCCAGACGCGAAGTCCGCCCATCTCCTCCCCGTGACGTCGGTCACCCAAAGCCCCGATGCGGACGCGGCGTTGATGTCGGTGTCGAATGCGATCACCGGGGCGATCACGTCGCCGTGACGTTTCAGCAGGTCGGCCATGATCAGATCCTAGGGTGCCCGAGTCGGCCGGTAGCTTGGGTCGGTGCCCAGCCTCAGGTCCTCCCGCGTGGTCATCGACGA
>JAKEHF010000025.1 GCA_022615295.1 Actinomycetota bacterium
ATCAGGGTCGGCGAAGGGACCCTTCTGGCGATCTTCCCCGCTCAGCCCTCCAGCCCGGAGGGAATCGCCGGGTCGAGCGCCCGATAGCCGGCCAGATACTCGACACGCTCCTTCCCGAGCCGTGCCACCACTGTGTCGTACTCGTCGCCCCGACCCGTCCTCTCATAGAAGAGACGGGGCTGGAGCACCTCGATGTCTACCCCGGGCACCGCCGCGGCGACGTCGTAGCCGAAGTCGGGGTCGGCGACCCATTCGATCGTCCCCGAGACGATCCCCTGGACGATCGCCGACGTGTCCGGGATGCTCACGTTCTTCGATCCCTCGCCCTCACCGCCGATGCTCCCCGTGTTGAGCACGAACGCCTCGAGGTCGGGGATCGTGTCGAGCATATCGAGGAGCCGGTTGCCCTGGAGCGCGTCGTCGGAGAAGAAGAATGGGTTGGTCCCGGGGACCCGCAGACTCTTGCCGGCCTCGGCCGCCCCACCGGCAGAGGTGCCCTTCGTCTCGCCGAGCATGAAGTAGGCGGCTATCTGGTCGCGCCCCAGCCGGGCAACCGCCGGGATCACGTGGTCGGAGCGGTTGAGGATCAGCAGATATCGCGCCGGGGGCACGGCCTTGGGGTCGCGATGACGGATGTTGTGGAGGGGGAAGGTGCAACGACCGTTCGCGGTGTAATCGGTGTCGAAGAAGTCGACTTTGCCGTCGGGGGAGACCGAGACGTTCTCCAGCCAGGCGTCGGGCCGGGTGGTCCCGCCGTAGATGGTCGGCTCGTCGACCGGATCGAGCCCAAAGGTCTTGGCGAAACAGCCCGCCTCCGTCGTGTGGACCACGCCACCCGGCATGAGAGCCACGAAGTCGTCCTGGACGGGTAGTGAGCCGAGCTGTTGGCGGAATGTGGTGGTGGTCTTGCCGGTCCCGGAGAGACCGATGATCAACATCGACTCCTCGGAGCCGCTCGGAGTCACCTCGCCTGGGAAGGTCTTGAGCCCGGCGTGCAGCGCCAAACCGCCCTGGTCGTATACCAGCTTGTTCCACATCCGCAGGCCCCCCATCTTCGACTCGCCGAAGTAGTCGGATCCGAACACGCGGGTGACCCAGTTGTCGAGGTCGACGGTTATGAGCCGGTTGTCGGGCTTGCCGGGTGCGGGCAGACCCGGGGTGTAGATCACCGTGAAGTCCGGCCGCCACAGATCGTCGACCGGGAAGTAGAGCTGTGTCTGCATTCCGGCGATGTTGGGCTGGCTCGCCTCGATGTAGAGACGGCATCCGGTGCGGAAGTCGGGGTCGGGCCCGATGTAACCCTCGACCAGGAGCATGTCCCTCTCGGCTATGTAGGCGTCCTGGAGACTCGCCCACTCCTCCGCCTCCTCCCGGCCGATCCGGTTCTGGTCGATCTCGGAATCGGCCACGAAGAACGTCGAGTTCTTGAGTCGGGCAGTGACCTCGGCGCGAAAGTTGAGATTCCCGAACTCGGTGAGGATGACCCGCTCGGTGTCGGCGAGCGCCAACCCCCGCAGCTGGTCCTGGCTCGGGTTGCGCTCCACCGATCTGGCGCGGGGCAGGTCAAAGACCGCTATCTGATCACTTCCTCACACAGGGGTTGGGGCAGGGTAGCCAGCTGGCTCGTCGACTCAGCCGGGGGAGTGCTCGGCGGGCATGACAGAGCCGGTGAGACCGGCGACCAGGTTGTCGACGGCCAGCGCCGCCATGGCTCGTCTCGCCCGGACCGAGGCGCTTCCGATATGCGGCGTGACGAGACAGTTGTCGAGCCCGAGCAGCGGGTGATCGGCGGACAGCGGCTCCGGGTCGACCACGTCGAGCGCCGCACCCCTTATCACGCCGTCCCGAAGCGCCTCGACGAGGGCCATGGTGTCGACGAGCGGGCCACGGGCCACGTTGACCAGGTAGGCGTCGCCACGCATCATGGAGAGCTCGGCCCTCCCAATCATCCCCTCGGTATCGGGCGTCAGGGGTGCGCAGAGGACGACCAACCCCGACGTTGCCAGCAGCTCATCCAGTGGGACCGGTCTCCCCGGGTCACCCGGTGCCGGCCGAGGGGTCGAGTAGACGACCGGCATTGCGAACCCGACCGCCCGTTTCGCAACGGCCCTGCCCACGCCACCCATGCCCACGATTCCCAGCACCTGGCCATGGAGGTCGGCGCCGAGCATCTCGAACGGCGACCAGGTGCCCCATCTCCCCTCCCGGACCATGCGCTCCGCCTCGGGAAGTCGCCGCACGATCGCAGCCATGAGTGCGAAAGTGGTGTCGGCCACGGTCTCGGTGAGGACACCGGGGGTGTGTCCCACCCTTATCCCCCGCCGCCGGCACGCGTCGAGGTCCACGTTGTCCAAACCCACCGCCATCTGGGACACCACCCGGAGATCTGGTGCCGCGGCGAGTGCCTCCTCGTCGATCCGGTCGGTCAGCATGCCGAGCAAACCACGGACACTGCCGAGAGCGGCGAGCATTCGATCCCTCGGCATCGGCTCGTCAGCCTCCCAGACCTCGACCTCACCCAGCCCATGGAGGGGTTCCAACAGGTCGTCGGGAAGGCGTCGGGTGACGAGGATCACCGTCGGAGGCTAAACAGAGCCGGCGGGACGACCGATACCATGGCCGAGATGACCTCGACGCGGGCTGGTCTCTTCCTTCTCACGGTGACGCTCGTCTCGTGCGGCACGGGACCGGCGACCACACCG
>JAKEHF010000160.1 GCA_022615295.1 Actinomycetota bacterium
GACAGTTCACGAAGTCTCCGATGAGCCTCTTCGACATCTCGTTGATGAGCCCCGTCCGACCGAACTGGGCCGCGGGGCCGGAGAGGGTTATGTCGGCGTCGACGGTGACGGCGCAGGTGTCGGCCTCGGCGGGCCGCACCATGTAATGCACCTTGACCTGCCCCCTCGATCCGCCCTTCTTGTCGACGCCTCGACCTTCGATGACCGCTGTTCTCGACTCGGGGTCGGGTATGACGGAGCAGTTCCCCTCGAAGGCGGCCGTCATCGGTCCCATCCTCACCGAGAGCTTGCCCTCGTAGGAGCCGTCCTCGGCCATGCCGAGGAGCTCGGCGCCGGGGAGGCATTGCGCCACGGCCGGGACGTCTTGGAAGAACTGCCATACCGAATCCGGGGAGCGGGACACGACGAAGTCCTGGGTGATCTTCATGACGCGGCCGGTGGAGGCTAGCCAGGTATCCGAGGTTTGCTCAATGATGACTGGTGTCGCCACCAAGCAACTGCAGGGCATGGGGCAGGACCTCGAGCAACGCCTCGAGACCCTCGGTGGCGCCCTTGGGAGAGCCTGCCAGATTGACCACGAGACACGAGCCGACTGTCCCGGCGCGTGGACGGGACAGCGCGGCCATCGGTGTGTGGGCCAGACCCGCCGCCATCATCAGATGCACCAGCCCCGGCGCCTCCCGTTCGAGGATGGACGCCGTCGCCTCGGGCGTGACGTCGCGTGGCCCGAACCCGGTGCCCCCGGTGGTGAGCACGAGATCGCTGACCCGGGCCGCCTCGACTATCGCAAACGCGATCTGGTCGGCCTCGTCGGGGACCACAACCCGGGTCACCCGGTTCCCGGCGAGCATCTTCTCCAGCTCGTCACCCGAGCGATCCACCCTGACACCCGAGAACACACCGTCGCTGACGGTGATGACGGTGACCGCCCTTCCGGTCACCCCCACTGTCTGGGGTCGACCGCCACGCCGCCCTGGAGGACGGCCAGGTTGAAGACGAGCAGGGCAACGAGGAAGGCTGCCAAGCCGAATGGCCATTGGGTGACCCGCTCGTCCTCGGGGCCGTGGACGGTCGTCGTGCCAGGTGCCGCGGCCAGGGTTGCCAGGAACATGACCGCGGTGAGGGGGAGGCCCGGGATCACCAGGCTCTCCGAGTCGGGGAGGAAGAAGGGTATGGAGAGGAACACCGAAGCCACGGCGGGGATGAGGGCGACCCAGAGTGCAAGGGAGAGGCGGCGTCTCCCGTTGGAGACGAGACGGCGATGTGGCGTGTAGGCGAGGAAGGCCGAGGCCGCCGAGAGGGCCACCAACAGGAGGCCCACGGCGCCTCCAGCGGCGATGACGACGTCGAGCCCCGGTGGCGCATCAAGGGTGGCGTAGGCGAGACCGAGATTCCCGCCGGAGTCGAAGGGGAGCATGATCGCCTGGGTCATCGCCTGACGGAGCAGATGGACCACTGTCCAGAGCAGAAGGAGACGTGAGACGCCCTGACCCTTCTGTGTCGGATAGGCGAACAGGGCGAGGAACCCCAGGATCATGCACAGGGCGAAGCCTCCACCCCAGGCGAGATCGCCGGCACCGGTGAACTCGGCCCGGTTGTTGAAGATCGTGCCGTCGCCACCTAGGATCTCGGCGAGGAGACCGACACCCACGTTGTCGACCAGCTGGGCAGCCACGATGCCGAAGGTGGAGCCGAGCGCCGAGGCGAGGACGAGTGCGAGACCGATGCGACCCACACTCCGGTTGGCCGTCTCCGAGGCGGAGACCTCACTCGTCACGGCCTCTGATGCTAAACGACGACCTGGTGGTTTCCACCGTTACCGGGGTCTGCTGTGATCCCGGCGGCTTCGGCCACACGTCTCAGCCAGGTGGCCATCCCGGCGGTGGTGACATGGGCGTTGAGCCCACTCGGATTGGGGATCACCCACATCGCGGCACCCGGGAACGGCGAGGGTCGTTCCCCGAGCACTGCGACGGGATCGGCGAAGGCCACCCGGTATGCGGTGATCCCGGCCACGACGACCACCCGGGGCCGAACCCGCTCGACGAGACCCCGAAGGCGCTCCACCCCGGCCGCCAGCTCGGTGGTGGCCACCTCGGACGCCCTGGCCGTCGCCCCGGGGACCAGGTTGGTGATCCCGATCCCGGTGGCGGCCAGCTGCTCCCGTTGCGCCGGTGTCATCCCTTCCTTGGCGTCGAGCTCCCAGTCGATCAGACCGGCCCCACGTAGAGCCGGGTAGAACCGGTTGCTGGGATGGCAGAAGTGGGTTTGGGTGGCCGCTGTCCACAACCCGGGGTTGATCCCGACTATGAGAAGCCGGGTGTCGGGTCCGAGGAGGTCGGGGACGGTGTGTCCCCGGAACTGCTCGAGGGTCCGCCGGTCCAGCCTCAGTGGGCGTGGGCGTGGTAGTAAGGGTTCTCCCCGGAAGCATGATCGGTGACGTCGACGATCGCTGTCAGCTCCGGGATGTTCTCGAGGAGGGCCCGCTCGATCCCCTGTCTCAGGGTGACCTGGGCCATACCGCAACCCTGACAGCCACCGTAGAGACGGAGATAGGCGGTGGTCCCGTCGACCCCGACCAGCTCGGCGCCACCGCCATGCATGGCGATCGCCGGGTTGATCTGCTCGGTGAGGAACTGGTCGACCTGCTCGGCCAGGGGGCCGGTCAGCTCGGCCTTCAGCCCCGGGATCGACGGTGAAGTGGGAACGTTGGGGTTGTTCATCGCCAGCCCGCTCTCGGTGAGCTCCAACGAGGCGCCGTCGAGCTTGGGGACATCCTCCTCAGGGAGGATCACGGCGAGGTCCCCGTGCCGCTCCAGGATCCAGTCGATGCCCTTGTCGGCGAGTGGCACAAAGGCGAGCTCGTAGGAGTACTGAATGCCGCGCACCCCGGTGACTGCCAGGGAGAGGGCGAACTCGTCGTCCCCCGGCTCGTTGTCACGGAGCTTGACGATCATGTCGAGGGCGTCTGGGGCGATGGTGAGGATTGTGGACATCTGCGATGATAGTAACCCCTATCGGGTTGTAGATATGCCAGCAGACCGGCGATGACGACTCTCAACCTCAAGTTGAGCTTGAGTTCTTACCCACCAGATCGCGCGTAAGACGATTTTGTCATTTCGATGACCACGATCCTCGTCTTTGCCGGTGGCGATCCCCCACCCCCCTGGGTGGTGTCCGATCTTCCCCGCCCCGACCTGGTGGTCGCCGCAGACGGTGGACACGATCATGCGGTGGCGCTCGGTTATGCGGTCGACGTCCTGGTCGGCGATCTCGACTCGCTGCGCGGCGAGCCATCGTCCCATGTCGTCACGGAGCGTCATCCCACCGACAAGGAGGCCACGGATCTCGAGCTGGCGTTGGAGCTGGTCACCAGGGAATGGCCGGAGAGAGTCGTGGTAGTCGGTGGCGGCGGTGGGAGACTCGACCACGAGCTCGCCACGGCGAGCCTCATCGCCTCGCCACGATGGGCCGGCATCGACGAGCTCGACTGGGTGACAGGCAGGGGTCGAGCCCACGTTGTGCGGGGCCATCGCGAGGTCCACAGCGACATCGGGACCGTGGTCACCCTCCTCCCCTGCGGTGGCGACGTCACCGGGGTCCACACCACCGGTCTGCGTTGGGAGCTCCGAGGCGAGACACTGCTCCAAGGGTCCACCCGCGGCGTGTCCAACGTCGCAATCTCCCCCGTGGTCGATATCAGGGTCGGCGAAGGGACCCTTCTGGCGATCTTCCCCGCTCAGCCCTCCAGCCCGAAGGGAATCGCCGGGTCGAGCGCCCGATAGCCGGCCA
>JAKEHF010000004.1 GCA_022615295.1 Actinomycetota bacterium
CGCGACGGTCGCACCGTGATGCTCAACGAGGAGCTGGCCGAGGCCGCGATCCGCGCCGCGCTGCAACACCGAGGGATGACGGCAAGAGACATAGGGATGCTGGCCACGGGGACGACCCAGGGCGACCTCCCCGTCCCCGGGTTTGCCTCGATGGTGCACGGACGTCTCGGCGGCGGTCCGATGGAGGTTCTCTCCGCGGGCGGAGTCTGTTGCTCCGCCATTGCCGCATTGCGGGCAGCGGAAGCGTCGGTGTTGCTCGGTCGGCACAAGGTCGCCGTCGCCGTCGGCTCCGAGCTCGTCAGCCGCACACTCCGCGCCAGCCGCTTCATCGACAGCTCATTCGACGCCGCGTTTCTCAGATACATGCTGTCCGACGGCGCCGGTGCCGTGGTGATCGAGGACAAGCCCCGACCCGACGGTCTGTCGCTTCGCATCGACTGGTCGCATCTGGTCTCCCATGCCCACCGGTTCCCGGTGTGCATGTATGCCGGCTCGGCCACCCCGGAGACCGTCACGGCAGGATCCACTTGGCAGGATCAGCCGACCCCGGCCGAGGCCCATCTCGGTGGAATGCTCAACCTGCGACAGGACACCGCCATCCTCCCCAACATCGTCGCCCTCGGGGTGGAGGAGTACATCGGGTTGGTTCGGGACGGCCGGATCGTCCCGGGGGACATCGACCATCTCCTCGTCCACTACAGCTCGGAGTACTTCCACTCCGACATCGTGAGGCTGATGAGCGAGGCCGGGCTGATGATCCCCGAAGAGCGCTGGTTCAGCAATCTCCGCACCAAGGGCAACACCGGAGCCGCCTCCATCTACATCATGTTGGAGGAGGCGTTCAACGGCGGTCGCTTTTCCGCCGGTGACCGCATCCTGCTGATGGTGCCCGAGTCGGGGCGTTTCTCGGTCTCGTTCGTCCATCTGACCTGCGTCGGCTCCGATGAGAGGGAGAAGCCGGTGCCTCGGGACGTGTCGACGTCCGCCTCCGAGTGGCTGCTCGAGGAGCTGGCGCTGGTGTGGTCCCGTTTCGAGATCCAGCTCTCCAGGGTCCCCATCGTGGCCAGGATCGAGAAGGGGGAGGCCACCATGGACGACTACCGGAACCTCCTCTACAACCTGCGTCAGCAGGTGAAGGAGGGGGCTCGGTGGATCACCCGGGCCGCCTCGAGTCTCACCTCGGAGCACACCGAGCTGCGGGCGGAGTTCATCGAGCATGCCGCCGAGGAACAGCGCGACTTTCGGATGCTCGAGGACGACTACGTGAACGTGGGTGGCGACCGCACGGTCATCGAGTCCGGTGTGAAGAACCCCGGCTCGGAGGCCCTGTCCGCATACATGTTCAACCAGGCCGGCCGCGAGAACCCGTTCGACCTGCTCGGCGCGATGTACATCATCGAGGGGCTCGGCGCCAACAAGGCCACCCGATGGATGGAGCTACTCCGAGACCAGTTGGACCTCGCCCCCGACCAGGTCAGGTTTCTGACCTACCACGGTGGCGCGGACGAGGAGCACACCAAGAAGATGTTCGAGATTCTCCGCTCCGACCTGATCACCCACGAGGTGGCCCGTTCCATCGTCCACACGGCCAGGGTCGTTGCCCGGCTCTACGCCCTCCAGTTGGAGGAGGTGGACGATGTCTGAGTATCGGGGGTTGATGAAGACCGGTGGCCCCGGGATCTGGGAAGCGCTGGCCGGTGACCCCACCTTCCATTTCGATCGGCATGCCCTCGATCTCCTGGTGAAGGATCACGGCCGGTGGTCGCATCGGTGGGTGCGGCCGCCGGCCCGGGTCCTCAGCCGGGTGGTGGTGGGCTTGATCGTCTTCCTCAAGCGTGTGCTTCCATTCCAGTTCTCCTCCCACCGTCTCCTCGATCGCCTCGGGATCTGGTTCATGTCCCGTTTCGTCTCCGAGGAGGGCGGCGAGCTGCTGCTCCGCCATTTCGTGATCGAGACCAACGTGTTGGCGTTCATCGCCCGCAACAGTGGTGTGACGGAGCCGACCCTGCGCCCGGTCCGGCTCGAACAGCTCGACGACAACGCGGTCATCGTCCACGACCTCAACCTCTACGAGGTCCTCGCCGGGCTCGGTGGCCGCCCGCTGCCACGGCCGGAGCATCGGCTGATCGATTACTCCATGCTGGTGATCGACCCGATCGTGCCCTCGCCGAAACGGCGATGGCTGCGACTCGACCTGGAGACCGGCATGTGCTTCATGAACATCATGTTCTCCCTTCTCACGACGAGCGACGAGTACCGGAGGGCGGTCCACTCGCTCCAGCTCGACGAGTCGGTGTTGTCGATCCTCGCCGAGCTCACTGGTGACCAGGTGTTCCGCAGCTGGTCGCCTGGTGGGTACAACCCGATCATCCGCACCAACCGTGACGTGCCCCGTGATCTGTTCGCCCACGCCGTCATCCACGAGTACATCCATGACCGTCTCCGGCAGCACGCCATGGTGGGTGGGGAGGTCGGGGAGACCCCGCAGGGTGAGCCGGTTGCCATCTGAGCACTCGATAGCCTTCTTCCGTGGCCGCAGACAGCGACGGGAGTGCCGACGTCCTGCCCATCGACCGCACCCTGACCAGGGTGGTGCTCCTGATGAGGCTGTTGGGCTGGGCATGGATGGTGATCCTGATCGCCGTGGCGATGGTCACCTCCTCCCCTGAGCCCGATGGTCGGTTCTTGATCGGAGCGCTGGTGATCGGCACCGCCGGCACCGGGCTGACCCTTCTCGCCGCCGCCCGGCGTTTTCTGGGCACGCCTCTGTACGTCGCGTTCGACGGCGTCCTCGCCCTGGGTCTGGTCTCTGCGGGATGGTTCGCAGGCACCGACTTCGTCGCCGGGGGCTATCCGGCCTCGTGGCTGTTCATCGTCGCCTTTGCCACCAGCTTTCGGGCGACGATCGTCATTGGTGTCATCGCCACCGCGGTGTTCGCCCTGCTCCACCTGGTGATGGAGCTCGATCAGACCAGGCTCTTCGGGAGTGTGCAGTTCCTGGTCGTGGCAGTGGTGGTCGGCTGGGCCTTCGATGCCCTGAGGGAGCGGGAAAGCCTCCGGGTCCGCGCCGAGGAGGACAGGGTGGAGGCCCAAGCCGAGCTGGCACGGGAGCAGGAGCGATCGATGCGGCTCGAGGAGCGGTCTCGGATCGCCCGCCGCCTCCACGACTCGGTGCTACAGACGCTGAAGCTGATAAGCGACACCGCAGGGGACCCCGCCGAGGTCCGCTATCTGGCCCGGGTGCAGGAGCGGGACCTGCGACGGACCATCAACGAGTATCAGTCGCCACACCAGGCCAGCTTCAGGGCCAGGCTCCTCGACGTGCGGGCGAACACCGAGGATCGCTACCGGGTGGAGATCGAACAGGTGATCAGGGACGACGCCGAGATGGACGACGGCCTTCGTGTCGTCGTCGCGGCCACCGCCGAGGCCCTCAACAACGCTGCCCGTCACTCCGGTGTACGCCAGATCGATCTGTTCTCCGAGATACACGACGGTGTCGCCCATGTCAGTGTGCGCGACCGTGGCGTCGGGTTCGACCCCGAGTCGAGAACACGAGGCGGCATCTCCGACTCGATCGTCAAACCGGTGGAGGCGGTCGGGGGGAGTGTCGTGGTGAGGTCGACGCCCGGTCAGGGCACCGAGGTGGTCATCCGGGTCCCCCTGCCATGAAGGAGCCGTCGAAGCCCCGGGTCTTCCTCGTGGAGGACCATCCGCTCACACTGTTTGGCCTGCAACGCTATCTCGAGGACCGGTTCGACGTGGTGGGCTCCGCAATCGAGGCGGCGTCGGCGATCGAGATGATCCTCGAGCGTCGCCCGGACCTTGTCCTTCTCGATGTCCACTTCCCCGGTGGTGGTGGGGCGGCGGTGATCGAGGCGGTCAAGAGGAAGGACCAGGAGATCAAGTTCCTCGCCTTCACGGTCTCGACATCGGCGGACGACGTGGTCAGGTTGTTCAAGGCCGGCGTCGACGGATATGTGGTCAAGACCACCGACGGGTCGGCCCTCGCCGAGCAGATCCTCCTCGC